>JBCCQM010000008.1:0-86635 GCA_039024335.1 Myxococcota bacterium | reverse complement strand
CGCCCGCCACCCCCGCCGCGCTGCGGGATGCCGTTCGGACCGCGCTGTCGGAAGCCGAGATTCGGACCACCCTGGAGGACCTCACGGCCCTGGGCGTGACGGCGTCGTACCGAAGCGTGGACGTGCGGGATGCCGCAGCCGTGGGCACGCTGGTCGCCGAGGTGACGGCGGCACACGGACCGGTGCGCATGTTCATCCACGGGGCGGGCGTGCTCGCCGACAAGGCGATCGTCGACAAGACCGACGCCGACCTCGACCGCGTCTACGACACCAAGGTGCTCGGCGCGACGACGCTGCTGGGCGCGCTCGACCTGGCGCAGCTGCGCGGCCTGGTGATGTTCAGCAGCTCCACCGCGCGCTTCGGCCGGGTGGGGCAGGCGGACTACGCGATGGCCAACGAGGTGCTCAACAAGCTCGCGCAGCAGGTCGCGGCCGAGCACCCGCACGTGCGCGTGCGCAGCCTCGGCTGGGGCCCGTGGGACGGCGGCATGGTCACGCCCGCGCTGGCCGAGCTGTTCGCCCAAGAAGGCGTCCGTACGATCGGGCTCGAGGTCGGCGCGCAGCTGCTGGTGGACGCGCTCGGCCATGAGGCGCCCACCGAGTGGGTCATCGTGGGCGAGGGCTCGCGCCTGCCGGGGCCGTTCGCGTCCGCGGCGACGCAGACCGAGGTCGCCGCGCCGGCACCGGGGGAGACCGTCTTCACCCGGACGCTTGGGGTCGACGACCATCCGTTCCTCGCCTCGCACGCCATCGGCGGCAAGGCGGTGCTGCCCGCCGCGATGATGGTCGAGTGGTTCGCGCACGCGGCCATGGCTCAGCATCCGGGCCTGCGGTTCGTGGGCATCGAGGACCTGGAGGTCTACCGCGGCGTGAAGATCGGTCGGACCGAGCGGGTCGACGTGCGCATCGAAGCCGGCGCGGTCGAAAAGGCCGACGGCCAGTTCTGCGTGCCCATGGAGCTGTGCTCGGGCGGGACCAACGGCAGCCGGGTGCTGCACGCCCGCACGCGGGTGCTGCTGGCGTCCTCCGAGGTCTCGGCCCCGAACCACGACGCTGCGGCCGACGCTGCGCTGCCGGCCTACGCCGAGCCGGTCGACACCGTGTACGCGCAGCGGCTCTTCCACGGTCAGGCGTTCCAGGGCATCACCAGCATCGACGGCCTCGCGGCGCCCGGCATCAAGGCCACCGTTCGGGCCGCGCCCAAGCCCAAAGAGTGGATGAGCGCCCCGGTCCGCGGCCGCTGGATCACCGAGCCGCTCGCCATCGACTGCGGGCTGCAGGCGGTCATCGTCTGGAGCGCGACGCAGGCGGGCACGCCCTCGCTGCCCAGCCGCATCGGCGCGTACCGGCAGTACCGGCCGTTCCCGCGCGAGGGCGCCCGCTTGGGCGTGCGCATCGCCGAGCAAAGCGGCTCCCGCGTGGTCGCCGACCTCGACTGGCTCGACGCCTCCGGGCAGCTGCTCGCGACGATGTCCGGCGGCGAGTTCACCCTGGATGCCGGCCTGGCCGGCGCCTTCTCCCGCAACCGCGTCGAGTAACTCCGCATGTCCACGCCGATCGCCATCGTCGGGCTCGGGGCCGTGTTCCCCGGGGCGTCTTCCGTGGACGCGTTCTGGTCGCTCGTCCACGAGGGCCGCGACGCCGCCGCGCCGGTGCCCGCGTCTCGGTGGGGCACCGACCCCGCCTCGGTCATCCGCCCCGGCGGTCCGCGCCCCGATGCGGTCGCGTCCGGACGCGCAGGGCTCCTCGACGCCGTACCTTCGGTCGACCTCGACGGGCTGGACCTGCTACCGCACGAGCTGGCCGCGCTCGACCCTTCGATCCACGTCTTGCTCGCCGCGGCGCAGCAGGCCTGGAGCTCGGTGCGCGCGCCGAAGACCGGCCGCGGGGCGGTGGTGCTGGGCAACATCGTGCTGCCGACCGACGGCGCCGCGGCGCTGAGCCAGTGGGTGGTGGGTCGCGGGCTGACGCGCGCGGTGCTGGGCCGAGACACGCCCGCCGACGTGCCGCCCTCGATGTGGAACCGCTGGGTGGCGGGGCTTCCCGCCGGCGTGCTCGCCCGGGCGCTCGGCCTGCAGGGCGACGCCTTCACGCTCGATGCCGCCTGCGCGTCGTCGCTGTTCGCGGTCCAGATCGCGATCGACAAGCTGCGCCGCGGCGAAGCCGACGTGGTCGTGACCGGCGGTCTCAGCCGGCCCAGCTCGCTGTACACACAGATGGGCTTTTCGCAGCTGGGCGCGCTCAGCCAGCGGGGCATCTGCGCGCCGTTCGATACGCAGGGCGACGGGCTCGTGGTGGGGGAGGGCGCCGGCATCCTCGTGCTCAAGCGCCTCGACGACGCGCTCGCCGACGGCGACGACATCGCCGCGCTCGTGCGTGGCGTGGGGCTGAGCAACGACGTCGACGGCCGGCTGCTCGCGCCGAGCACCGAAGGTCAGCTCCGAGCCATGCGCTCGGCCTACGCCCAGGCCGACTGGATCCCCGGCGACGTCGAGCTGATCGAATGCCACGCCACCGGCACGCCGGTCGGCGACGCGGTCGAGTTCGCGAGCCTGCGGGCGCTGCGGGCCGAGGGCCGCGGACATGCGGCCGAGGCCACGCTCGGCGCGTCGAAGGCGAACGTCGGCCACCTGCTGACCGGCGCGGGCGCGGTGGCGATGATCAAGGCGATCGCCTCCATGCAGCACGGCACGCTGGTGCCGATCGCCAACCTGCGCTCTCCCAGCGACCGGCTCGACCTGGCCGGATCCGGGCTTCGGCTGCCCACCGAGGCCTGCGCCTGGCCGAACACCGGCCGTCCCCGCCGCGCAGCCGTGTCGGGCTTCGGCTTCGGGGGGACCAACGCCCATGTCCTGCTCGAGCACTCCGACGCGCTGGCGAGCGACGCGACGCCGGTCAGCGTCCCGGTCGGCGACGTGCCGCGGGCTGCAGCGCCGATCGCCATCGTGGGCCTGGGTGCCCACCTGGGTCCGTGGGACGGCGTCGACGCGGTGCGCGAGCGCCTGTTCGACGACGCCGATGGGTCCGGGCCGAAGCCCAAGCGCACGTTTGGCGGGATGACCTCGCCCCCGGGCTGGTTCGTCGACGCGCTCGACGTCCCGGTCGGCCGCTTTCGGATCCCGCCCAGTGAGCTTGCCGAGCTGCTTCCGCAGCAGGTCCTGCTGCTCGAGGCGGCCACGCAGGCGATGGACGACCTGCAAAGCGAGGCCCGCCCCGAAGGCGCGCGGTGCGGCGTGTTCGCGGGCGTGGAGCTCGACTTCGGCACCACCGACTACCACTTGCGCTGGGCGGTGCGTGCCCAGGCTGCGTCGTGGGCGAAGACGCTGGGTCGTCCGACCGAGGGCGGCGACTTCGAGGCCTGGGTCGACGGGCTGTGCGACGCGCTGGGCCCCGCGCTCAACGCCAACCGCACCATGGGCGGCCTCGCGAGCGTGGCGGCGAGCCGCGTGGCGCGGGAGCTCGCGTTCGGCGGCCCCAGCTACACGCTCAGCAGCGAAGAAAGCTCGGGCCTGGTGGCGCTGCAGGTGGCCGCGCGGGCGCTGCAGGCCGGCGATGTCGACCTGGCGGTGTCAGGGGCGGTGGGCCTGCCCGGGGACGCGCGGGCCTGGCTGGGGACCGCAGCCGCCGGCGAGCTCGACCTGCGCAGCGAAGGCGCGGTGGTCGTGGTGCTCAAGCGCCTCGACGACGCGCAGCGCGACGGCGACCGGATCTACGCCGTGCTGGAGGGCTTCGGCGCGGCCAGCAGCGGCGGCGACCTGCGTCCGGCGCCCACCCGGGACGCGGTCGAGCAGAGCCTCGCGCACGCGCTCGAGGATGCCGAGACCCAGACCGTCTTCGCGGTCGAACGCGCCGCGCCAAGCGAAACCCGACTGGGCATGCCGGGCGCGCGTGGCCCTCGACCGCTGCACGCGACCGCACGACTCGGCCACGCCGGCTGCGCGGCGCCCATGGTCGGGCTGCTCGCGTCGGTGCTGCGGCTGCACCATCAAATCTTGGACCTGCCTGCAGGCGCCCAGCGATGGGTGCACGACCGCACGTCGGGCCCGCGTCGGCTCGCCGTGGAGGCGACCTCGTCGATGGGGCATGCCGCCCACGCGGTGCTGCGGGCCTTCGATGCCCACGCCCGCCCGTGGACGCCTGCGCCGGCCGAATCGCTCTTCGTCGTGGCCGGGAAGAGCCGAGCCGACATCGCGGCCGGTCTGCGGCGCCTCGCCGTGGTCGCGGCGGACGTGCGTGGGCCGGTGGCCGACCTTGCGCGCGGCTGGGCCCAGGAGCACGGGACGCGTCCGGACGCCGCGCGGGCGCTTTCAATCGTGGCGTCTGCATCCGCGGACGTGGCGAGCCTCTGTACGTCGCTGGCCGACGAACTCGAAGCCGGCGGGGTGCTGCGTCCTCGCGGCGATGCCACCGTCATGTTCACCGACGCGCCGCTGGGCGCCGAGGGCGAGCTCGCCTTCGTCTTCCCCGGGTCGGGCAGCCACTTCGTGGGCATGGGGCGCGGGCTCTCGCTCGCGTTCCCCGAGGCGTTCGCGGCCCAAGAGGCCGAGCACGGCCAGCTGCGCACGCAGCTGCAGACCGACCTGTGCTGGAACGCCGACGCGGCGGCCATGGATACCGACGCGCGCGGCATGATCCTCGCCCAGGTCACCCTGGGCACGCTGGGCAGCGACGTGCTGCGCAGCTTCGGCGTGCAGCCGCAGGCCGTGCTGGGCTACTCGCTCGGCGAGACCGCGGGGTTCTTCGCCCTTCGGGCCTGGGACGATCGCGAAGGCATGCTGCAGCGGGTCGCCGAAAGCCCGCTGTTCGCCACCGAACTCACCGGGCCCTGCGACGCCGCGCGACGCCGCTGGGGCGTGCCCGAGGAGGAGCCCGTGCAGTGGAGCCTGGGCGTGGTGCAGGCCGATGCGTCCGCCGTGGACGCGGCGCTGGCCGGCGAGGACCGGGCCTACCGCCTCATCGTGAACACGCCGACGGCGTGCGTCATCGGTGGCGACGCCGACGCGGTGGGTCGCGTGGTCGACACGCTCGCGGCCGACTTTCACCCGCTGCACGGCGTCACGACCGTGCACTGCGACGTGGTGCGCGACGTTGAAGACGACTATCGCGCCCTGCACGTGCTGCCCACGACCCCGCCCGAGGGCGTCCGCTTCTACAGCGGGGCGTGGGGCAAGAGCTACCGCGTGACCACGGACACCGCCGCGGACTCGGTCACGGCCCAGGCGGTCGTGGGCGTGGACTACCCCGCAGTGGTGCAGCAGGCCTACGCGGACGGCGTCCGCGTGTTCGTCGAGCTGGGCCACGGCGCGTCGTGTACCCGCAAGATCGACGCCATCTTGGGCGACCAGCCGCACCAGGCTCGCTCGATCGCGGCGCCGAGTCGCTCCGGACGCGCAGGCGTGCTCCGCACCCTTGGATGGCTCGCGACGCATCGCGTGTCGATGGCCCTCGAACCGCTGCATGCCGCCGACGCATGGACGCGCGGGACGACCCCGAAAGCCTCGCGCGGCCCTCGCGTCGAGCTGCGCGTCGGTCGAGCCGGCCTGGGGCCGCTGCCCGCTCGAGACACCCCCACCGAACCTGCGCCGCCGGTCCCGGCGCCCTCGAAGCCCGTCATGACCGCGCCCGCGTCTCCCACGCCGCCTGCTTCCACAATTTCGGTCGCGGCCCCTGTGGCCACGTCCGTGCGCGCGACTCCAGCCGCCGAACCTGCGCCGCCGGCATGGCTGCGCACCCTGCAGGCCACCGCCGATGCGCACGCGAGCTTCCTTGCGGCCCAGTCTGC
The DNA here is from genome assembly GCA_039024335.1 of Myxococcota bacterium. GTDB lineage: Bacteria > Myxococcota_A > Polyangia > Nannocystales > Nannocystaceae > CAJXVA01. The sequence goes on along the minus strand of JBCCQM010000008.1, from coordinate 80,853 downwards.
CCTGATGCAGGCCTCGACGGCCGCCCTCGCGTCCCGGGGGACCCCAGCGCCCGCGACCGAGGTTGCGCGACCGTCGGCACCCGCCCCCGCGGCGTGGACCGAGCCCACGCCACCGCGCGCGCTGGACCGCGAGGCGTGCATGACGTTCGCGGTGGGCCGCATCGGCGACGCGCTCGGGCCCATGTTCGCGGCCGTCGACGCCCATCCCACCCGCGTACGCCTGCCCGCCGAGCCGCTGATGCTCGTCGACCGCATCCTGGACATCGAAGGCGAGCCGCGCTCGATGTCGCATGGGCGCGTGGTCACCGAGCACGACGTCAAGGCCGGCGCCTGGTACCTCGACGCGGGCCGGATCCCGACCTGCGTGGCGGTGGAGTCCGGTCAGGCGGACCTGTTTTTGTCGGCCTATCTGGGCATCGACTTCGAGACCAAGGGGCACGCCGTCTATCGCCTGCTCGACGCCACGGTGACCTTTCATGGGCGTCTGCCGACCGTGGGGCAGACGATTCACTACGACATCCGCATCGAGCGGTTCTTCCGCCAGGGCGACACCTGGCTGTTCCGCTTCGACTACGACGCGACCGTCGACGGTCAGCCCCTGATGACGATGCGCGACGGCTGTGCCGGCTTCTTCACCGAAGCCGAGCTCGCCGCGGGCAAGGGCGTGGTGGACGGCGGCCTGCTCGCGCAGCGCCCCCGCAGCACGCTGGCGCAGCGTCCCACCTACGTCACGCCGCAGCACCGCACGCTCGACGCGGCCGCCCTCGAGGCCCTGCGCGCGGGCGACCTGGTCACCGCCTTCGGTCCGGCGCTGCGCTGCGACCTGCCGCGCCCGCGCACGCTGCCGGGCGCCCCCATGAACCTGGTGCACCGCATCACCCGGCTGGACCCGACCGGCGGCGCCTTCGGCCTCGGTGAGGTCGAAGGCGAAGCGGACATTCACCAAGACGACTGGTTCATCACCTGCCACTTCGTCGATGACCCCGTCATGCCGGGCACGCTCATGTACGAGTGCTGCCTGCACACGCTGCGCGTCTTCTTGCTGTCGCTGGGCTGGGTGGGCAGCGAGGCGGCCTCGTTCGAGCCGATCGAAGGGGTGAAGAGCCGCCTGAAGTGCCGCGGCCAGGTCCTGGGCCACACCAAGGTGGTCACGTACAAGATCACGATGCGCCAGTTCGGCCTCGACGAGGCGGCCGGTGGCGAGCCGTGGGTGATCTGCGACGCGACGATGTACGCCGACGGCAAGCGCATCGTCGACATCGAGGACATGTCCGCTCAGCTGCGCGGCGCCACCGATGCTGAGCTTCGTGGCCGCTTTGGCGGCGCGGCGCCGGCCCGCGTCTACGACAAGGCCAGCCTCGAGGCGTACGCCTACGGCAAACCCAGCGAGGCGTTCGGCGATCCCTACGCTGTGTTCGACGGCCCCGGCCGCAACATCGCCCGCCTGCCGGGGGCGCCGTTCCAGTTCATGGACCGGGTGCCGCAGGTTCGCGGCACGCCGTTCGTCTGCGAAGCCGGCTGCGACTGCGTGGCCGAGGTCGACCGGCCCACGTGGGCCTGGACGCTGGAGGAGAACCGCCAGGGCGACATCGCGTTCGCCGTGCTGCTCGAGATTGGCCTGCAGGCCTGCGGCTGGCTGGCGGCTTACGCCGGCTCGGCCCTGACCGCCGACATCGACCTGAAGTTCCGCAACCTGGGCGGAACGGCGACCCTGCATCGGCCGGTGCTGCCCTCGGACGAACGCCTGGTGATGAAGTCGACCATGACCCGGGTGTCTCGCTCGGGCGGCATGGTCATTCAGCACTTCGACTTCGGCGTGTACGGGGTCGACGGTGACCCGATCTACGTGGGCACGACGTACTTCGGCTTCTTCACCGCCGGCGCGCTGGCGGACCAAAAGGGCCTGCGCGACGTGGTCCCCCACGCGCTGAACAACGCCGAGCGCGGCCGCAGCCGGGCGCCGACGCGCGTTCCGGACGCTGCCCCCATGCCGAGCCCGAAGTGGCGCATGATCGACCGGGTCGACCTGTGGGTCGATGACGCCGGCAGCCACGGCCAGGGCTACCTCGAGGGCTCGATCGACGTGGATCCGAGCTTCTGGTTCTTCCAAGCGCACTTCCACGAAGACCCAGTCTGGCCCGGTTCCTTGGGCCTGGAGGCGTTCCTGCAGCTGCTCAAGGTCTACGCGATCGACCGCTTCGACCTCGGCCCCGACGCCCGCTTCGGCACCATGCCGCTGGGCCACGAGCACGGCTGGGAGTACCGCGGGCAGGTCATCCCGGCCAACGCCACCGTGACCGTGCAGGTCCACATCGCCTCGGTCGACGCCGCGACGCGCACCGTGGTCGCCGACGGCCTGCTCATCGTCGATGGGCGCCCGATTTACGAGATGAAGCAGTTCGCGCTGGAGGTTCGCGCATGAGGTACGACAACGTTCATCTGCACGGGTTCGGCTACGCGCTCGCGCCCGTCATCGTCACCACCGAGGAACTCGAGGACGAGCTCGAGCCCACGTACCAGGCACTGCACGTCGCGCCGGGGCAGCTCGAGTCCATGACCGGCATCGCGGAGCGTCGCTGGTGGGAGCCGGGCTATCCCGTGGTCGAAGGGGCCATCGTGGCGGCCACCCGCGCGCTGAAGGCCCATGACGTGCCTGCCTCGGAGATCGGCATGCTGCTGTACGGCGCGGTCTGTCGCGAGCACTTCGAGCCGGCCACCGCCTGCCACGTGGCGGCGGGGCTGGAGCGCAACGGGTTCGCGCTGCCGAGCACCGCGACGGTGTTCGACGTCAGCAACGCGTGCCTGGGCGTCATCACGGGCATCCTCGAGGTCGCCAACCGCATCGCCCTGGGCCAGATCCGGGCCGGGCTGGTCGTGGCCAGCGAGACGGCGCGCGAGATCAACGAGGCCGCCATCGCGCGGCTCAACCGCGACCCCACGCTGCAGCGCTACGTGTCCTCGGTCGCGACGTTCACCGGGGGCTCCGGGGCGGTCGCCGTCCTCGTGACCGACGGCAGCTTCGGCTGCACCGACCGCCGCCTGCTGGGCGCGGCCACCCGCAGCGCGCCCGCGCATCACCGGCTGTGCCGCTGGGGTATCGAGCCGCATCCGGACGCCCAGGCGCCCGCGGATGACCCGGCGATGCGCCCCTTCGCGGCCACCGATGCCTCGGGCGTGCTCGAGCACGGCGTGGCGCTCGGCCAGCAGACCTGGGCGGCGTTCTTGGAGACGATGCAGTGGCAGGCGGGCGACCTCGACCGCACGATCTGCCACCAGATCGGGGCGGCGCATCGCACGACGATGCTGCAGACCCTCGGCCGCGACCCGGCCACCGACTTCGTGGCCTACGAGCACCTGGGCAACACCGGGACCGTGGCCCTGCCGATCGCCGCCGCCATGGCGCACGAACGAGACTTTTTGAGCGCGGGGCACCGCGTCGGCCTGCTGGGCATCGGCAGCGGGCTCAACTGCATGATGCTGGGAGTTCAGTGGTGAACGAGAATCTCTACCCGTTTCGTACGGCCACGCTCGACCGCGACGGCCTCGCCTACCACTACGTCGACGAAGGACCGCGCGACGGGCCGGTCGTGCTCATGGTGCACGGCAACCCCACGTGGTCGTTTTACTGGCGCAACCTGATCAACGCGCTCAAGGAGACGCATCGGGTCATCGCGCCGGACCACATCGGCTGCGGGCGCTCGGACAAGCCCGGCGAGGACCGCTACGACTACACGCTGCGCTCGCGGATCGACGACCTCGGCGCGCTCGTGGAGCACCTTGACCTTCAGGACATCACCCTGGTCGTGCACGACTGGGGCGGGGGCATCGGCTTCGGCTGGGCCGTCGACCACCCCGATCGCATCAAGCAGATGGTGGTGCTCAACACCGCGGCGTTCCACCTGCCGCAGGGCAAGGCGTTCCCCGCCGCGCTCACGCTGGCGCGGCTGCCAGGCCTGGGCGGCCTGCTGGTGCGGGGCGCCAACGCGTTCGTGCGCGGGGCCAACCGGTTCTGCGTCACCAAGCACAAGATGGACCCCGAGGTCGCCGCGGGCTACCGGGCGCCGTACCGGACATGGGCCGATCGCGTGGCAGTGCATCGCTTCGTGACCGATATCCCGCTGCATCCGCGGGACCGGGCGTTCGCGGTGATCGAAGCGACCCAGAACGGGCTGTCCAAGCTCGCCGACAAGCCGATGTTCATCGGCTGGGGACTCAAGGACTTCGTGTTCGACCACCACTTCCTCGCGGAGTGGGAGCGGCGCTTCCCCGACGCGGCCGTGACCCGCTACGAGGACTGCGGCCACTACATCCTCGAGGACGCCCGCGAGGACCTGATTCCCAAAATCACGGGCTTCATCAGCACCCAGGCCACCGCGCCGGAGGCTCGGGCGTGACCGACATCCTCAACGTGGCGGCCTACCTGCCGCTGCGGGCCGCCGAGCAGCCCGACGCGCTCGCGGTCGCCGTCGCCCGCAAGGGCCCCGGCGGCAGCACGGTCTACGACGAGCTCACGGCCGCACAGCTCGAGGCGCGCAGCAACGCGATCGCCCACGGCCTCGAGCGGGTCGGCATTCGCCGCGGCGTGCGGACGGTGCTGATGGTGACGCCCAGCCCCGACTTCTTTGCGCTCACGTTCGCGCTGCTCAAAGTGGGCGCGGTCCCGGTGCTGGTCGACCCGGGCATGGGCGTGAAGAACCTGGGCACGTGCTTGGCCGAGGCGGAGCCCGAAGCGTTCATCGGCATTCCCAAGGCGCACGTCGCCCGCTTCGCGCTCGGCTGGGCGCGCAAGTCGATCAAGACCAAGATCATGGTGGGTCCGCGGCTGCCCGGCGGCGGCGTCACGCTGGCCAAGCTCGAAGCCGACAGCCCCGACACGGTCTACGCGCCCGTCGAGCCCGACGCCGAGGAGATGGCCGCGATCCTGTTCACCAGCGGCAGCACGGGCGTGCCCAAAGGCGTCGTGACGCCGCACCGCGTGTTCGCCAACCAGGTTCGCCTGCTCCGCGAGTCGTTCGGCATCGAGCCCGCCGAGCGCGACCTGGCCACGTTCCCGCTGTTCGCCCTGTTCGGCCCTGCGCTGGGCATGGCCTCCGTGGTGCCGATCATGGACGCGTCACGCCCGGCCGAGGCCGATCCGAACAACCTGCTGCGGGCGCTGGGCGACTACGGCTGCACGAACATGTTCGCCTCGCCGGCGCTGATCGACAAGCTGGGGCGCCACTGCGAGGCCCACGACGTGTCGCTGCCGACGCTGAAGCGGGCCATCTCGGCGGGGGCGCCGGCGTCGATTCCGTCGCTGCAGCGCTTTGCCCCGCGGCTGACCGACGGCGCGCAGGTCTTCACGCCGTACGGCGCAACCGAGTCGCTCCCCGTTGCGGTGCTCGGCAGCGACGTGATCCTCGGCGAGACGCGACACGGCACCGAAGCGGGCAAGGGCGTCTGCGTGGGCGCGCCGGTGCCGTCGATGGAGGTCGCGATCATCCCGATCTCGGACGACCCGATCGCCGACTGGGCCGACGTCACCCCCGTGGCGCAAGGCACCATCGGCGAGATCGTCGTGAAGGGCCCGGTCGTCACGCCGAGCTACTACCGACGCGAAGAGAGCACCGCCAAGGCCAAGATTCGCGATGGCGAGGGCATTCGGCACCGCATGGGCGACGTGGGCTACCTCGATGAGGGCGGCCGGCTGTGGATGTGCGGTCGCAAAGCGCACCGCGTGCAGACGGCGTCCGGCCCGATGTTCACCGTGCCCTGTGAAGCCATCGTCAACACGCTGCCTGCCGTGCGGCGCAGCGCGCTGGTCGGGCTCGGGCAGCCGGGGTCGGCCACGCCGGCGCTCTGCATCGAGCTGCACGCGGGGCACAGCTGGGCCGACGTCGAGCCGGCCGTGCGCGCGAAGGCGGCCGAGCACGCGGTGACCGCGGGCATCGAGCGGTTCCTGCACCACAAGGGGTCCTTCCCGGTCGACGTTCGGCACAACTCGAAGATCTTCCGAGAGAAGCTCGCGGTGTGGGCAGCCGGGCAGGGGGGCGCGTGAAGGCCCTGGTCACCGGCGGCGGCGGCTTTCTGGGCCGGGGCATCGTTCACGCGCTGCTCGCCGACGGCCACGAGGTCCGCACGCTGACCCGCAGCGCCAATCCGGCACTGGCCGAGGCGGGCGCCGACACGATGCGGGGCGACCTCGGCGACGCGAAGACCGTGGACGCCGCCGTGCAGGGCTGCGACGTCGTGTTTCACGTCGCCGCCAAGGTCGGCGCGGCGGGGGCTTACGACGACTTCCATCGCACCAACGTGCTGGGCACCCACCACGTCATGGACGCTTGCAAGGCTGCCGGGTGCCGCCGCTTGGTCTACACCTCGACGCCCAGCGTCGTGTTCGGCCACGGCGACCTCGAGGGCGTCGACGAGTCGCAGCCGTACCCCGTCGACTACGAGGCGTTCTACCCGCAGACCAAGGCCGCGGCCGAGCGGGCGGTACTGGCCAGCCACGGCCCCGACCTGCATACGGTCTCGCTGCGCCCCCACATCATCTGGGGACCGGGCGACACCAGCCTGCTGCCGCGGCTGCTCGCCCGCGCCTCGAAGCTGCGCAAGATCGTGACCGCGGGGCCGCCCAAGAAGATGGACATCACGTTCATCGACGACGCCGTAGCGGCGCACCTGCGGGCCGCGGAGGTCCTCGCCGAAGCGCCGGATCGGGTCGGCGGCAAGGCGTACTTCATCTCGTCGGGCGAGCCGGTCGAGATCTGGGCGTTCATCGACGACGTGCTGCAGGCCGCCGGCGCGCAGCCGCTGACGAAGACCGCCCCGCGGGGCCTGGCCATGGCGGCGGGATGGGTGGCCGAGACGGCGCATCGGCTTCGCGGCGCCGATGGAGAGCCCCGCATGAGTCGGTGGATCGTTCGCGAGCTCACCACCTCGCACTGGTTCGACATCTCGGCCGCGCGCCGCGACCTCGACTACGATCCGAAGGTCGACCTCGCGCTGGGCCTGGACCGCCTCAAGGCCTGGGTCGACGACGGCGGGCTCAGAGCTTGAGGTCGTGCTCTCCCCACTCGACGTGCAGGGTCACGTGGGGGCGCATCGGGGCCAGCGCCGTCAACACGCGACGGGTCTCGCCCCAGCGCGCGTCGGGCCCCACCTCGACGTGAAGGTCAGGGCAGGGGGGCAGGCCTTCGTACGACGACGCCAGGGCATCGACGACCGCGGGCAACTGCTCCGTCGGAACGCTGAAGGTCGACGTGGGGGGAGCGTCCGGCCGCTCGTCACCCGGTGACCGAAGCACCGCCGCCCCCGGCGCACAGTTTTCACCGAGAAGCGTCGCCACGCGCTTCAGCTGGATCGTCTGCTCGCCGACGTAGACCCGAGGGCTGTCGCAGTATTGGAGCGGATGCACGGCCCGGCACCCATGGAAGTGCCCGATGCCGATCGGTCGAGGCGGGCTGTCGGGAGCGAGTCTGGCCAAGGCCGGCTGCTCGCAGCCCTGCGACAGCGCGCCGAGTCCAAGCTCGACGAGTCGTGTCGGCACCGTGTCGTCGGCCTGGATCACCGGTCGCAACGCGCCTGGGTTGGCCTGCTCCCATGCCTCGGCCGCGCTGCGCAAACGGCGGTAGGAGCCTGTGGGGTCCGTACGGTCGACGGCGACCCGCGCGGCACGGATGCCGTGAAGGAAGAAGGCCGCCTTCGCGGTGATGTAGACGCTGGGCTTACGCTGCAGGTCTTGGGACGCGGCCGGATGCGCAGCACAGCCGCCGAGCATTGCCGCAGCAAGCAGCCAGACGGAACGAGGCACACGGTTGAGACACGCGATGCCGGGCAGGGGTTCGCGGGCTGCGTCCGACCGCCGCAGCGGGGCGCCGACGTTGCCGTGGCCGCGGGGCCGGTGATACGATCAGCGTCGGGAAGGGTGACTTGCGGTCGGAGGGCCGCGAGCGCAAACATGCGATTTCGAGTCGGAACGGTGGGTCTGTGGGCCCTTGGTGTCCTCGCGGGAGGGTGTACGGACTTCGTCTCGGCGCAGAAGGGCTCCTCTGACGGGCCTCATGGCACCGAGGACAGCGGCAGCACGTCGGTCGGCGACGCGACGACGGACGACACCACCTCGGGGGGCTCGGCGTCCTCCCCGACCACGCAGGCCGCCACGTCATCGTCGAGCGGTCCCGGAGCCGTCGAACCCAGCAGCAGCAGCTCAAGCGGCGGCGAACTCGACCCCTCCGGCGCCTCGTCCTCGAGTTCCACGACCGGCGACGAGGAGGAGCCCGATGCTTGCCGCAACGGGTCACTTGACCCAGGCGAGGTCGACACCGACTGTGGCGGGCCCTGTCCGGCGTGCGCGGCGGGTGCCCAGTGCTTTGCGCCCGCCGACTGTACGTCCGGCAGCTGCCTGGACGGAGCGTGCGGCGCCGAGACGCTTGTGATCTGGCTCGATGCGACGCCAGCCAACCTCTACGCAGATCCGCTGTGTACGACGCCGATCGACCCGGTCGCGGACGACAGCGTCGCGTGCTGGGCGAACCTGGGCGCGGCTGGCGATGCCGTGACGAAGGTGCCCGCGACGTGGAATGACGACGCCGACACAGTCGGGGTCGACGTCGCCGCCGCCACCTTCGTCATCGACAGCCCGTTCGCCGACGGCGTGCTCGGCGAGGTGTTCATCGCGTACGTCTCCACGGAGGTGAACCGCGGCAACGCGTGGGACTTCAACCTCAACCACCCCGACATGGGCGGGAATCGATACAGCGCGCACCTGCCCTGGAGCAGCGGGATTCTGTTCTTCGATCCCTCGATCGGCGCGCGCATCGAGAGCGTTCCGAACGTCTCCGAGGTGGGGGACGTGCACATGTTCACCATGACGAACTCGATCTCGCAGGCGGTCCGCGAACTCCGCCTCGATGGTGCGGTCGTGGCCTCGGCCGCCATGGGGTTCTCGGCGCCGACGTCGGACTTCGGCCTCGGACAAGCCGGCGACAAGCGCGTGCACGAGATGCGGGTGTACGACCCAGCCCCACCTCTGGAGGTCCGGCAGCTCATCGAAGGCGAGCTGGCCTGCAAGTGGGCGGTGCGGGACCAGCTCCCCGAGGATCACCCGTACTACAACCCCAACGGCGGCACGACGCTGGGGTGCCCCGAGTAGACACGCAGGCGGTTTGCCGCATCGCGATGCAGTTCGCCGTTGCAGAACGCAACGCCTCGGCGCTGCCATGGTCCCAAACCGACTCGCAGGCGCCGACGCCCCTGTGGCACGCTTCTTTCAGGGGTGGCGCACGGGATGGAAACACGGGATTGGACACGTTGGCGCTGGAGCGCGCTGGCCGTTGCGCTGGCGCTGACCGCATGCGGTGACGACTCGGCAAACACGGGCGGCGAGGGGGGCGACACCGAGCAAGGCTCGAGTGGGGAGTCGGCCGACGCGACCGGCGACACCACGGCATCGACCGAGGCCGACGACGGGGGCGACGACAGCACCGGGACGCCCGAGACCGAGGTCGAGCGCGACTTCCTGACCCCGCGGGAGCACCTCGTTCGCGTGTCGATGGCGCTTCGCGGCGTGCGGCCTTCGGCGGACGACCTCGCCGCGGTCGAAGCTGATCCGGACGCCCTCGAAGGGCTGGTCGACGGGTACCTCGACGACCCCACGTTCGGGACGACGATGATGAGCCTGCACAACGACGCGCTGCTGGTCGAGCCCGACTACGCGTACTACCCGGCGGGCTTTCCAAACGTTGGGGCGCTCGAGGGCCGCGACTTTTACGAGATCAACCGCGACATCATGCAGGCCCCGCTGCGGCTGGTGGAGCACGTCATCATGAACGACCGGCCGTACGCCGAGGTCGTCACCGCGGACTACACGATCGCCAACGACACCGTCGCGACGGTGTGGGACCTGCCGTATGATGGGGACGGCGAATGGGCCGTCACCGCGTGGAGCGATGGACGCGACAACGCCGGCGTGCTTTCGGATTCGTGGCTGTTCCAGCGCCACCGCAGCACCGCGGCCAACGCCAACCGCGGCCGAGCGAACCTCGTCGCGAGCGCGTTCTTGTGCGCCGACTTCACCAGCAACGAGGTCGACATCGACGTCTCGATCGACCTCTCGGATCCTGAAGCGGTGGCCGACGCCGTTCTGGAGAACCCCAGCTGTGCGGCGTGCCACGCACAGCTCGACCCCCTGGCGAGCTACTTCCGCGGGTTCTTCCCCCTGTACGTGCCCGAGGAACAGCTGCTCGAAGATCCTCCGTATCCGATGGAGGTCCCCTGGTACGAGGAGTTCTTCCCCGATCTACTCGACGTCCCCATGCTGCCGGCGGCGTTCTACGGGCAAGAGGGTGACGGTTTGGCGTTCCTGGGCGAGAAGATCGCCGAGGACCCCCGCTTCGCGCCGTGCACGGTCCGCCGCTTCTGGTCGTTCCTGCATCAGGTCCAGCTCGAGTCCGTCCCCGACGACGCGATCGACCGGTTCGAGCCAGGCTTTGCCGAGGGTCTAGACGCCAAGGCCTTGGTCAAAGCCATCGTCCTGCACGACGACTTCCGCACCGCGGCGGTGGTGCCCGTTGACCCGGACGCCCCCACCGAGGCCGAACTCGAGGTGGCAGGCCGCCTCGGCATGCTGAAGGCGCGCCCCGAAGCGCTCGGCTCACTCATGGAGGACCTCTCGGGCTTCCGCTGGGTGACCGACCTGTCGATCATCACCGACGACGAGACCGGTGAACCGCTCAACCTCGGCCGGGTGCCGCTGCTGACCGACTCGTTCCTGGGGTACCGCGTGCTCGGTGGCGGCATCGATTCGATGTTCGTCACCCAGGGCGCGCACACGTACAGCGGCCCGAACCTGCTGCTGCTGCGCTCGCTCGCCCGGGAGACCGCCCACCACGTGGTCGAGGCCGACGCGGCGGCTTCCGAAGGGCAGCGCACGCTCTTCGCGGGCAGCCCCGACGAGACCGGCGAGGCCGCGGTCCGGAACGAACTCGCGGCGCTGCACGGGCGCCTGTATGCGGTGGACGTCGAGTCCAACGGCCCCGAGGTCGACACGTTGTACGGGCTGTTCTCCGCCGCCCTCGGCACCTCCGGCGACGCGCGCCGGGCCTGGAAAACCACGCTGACGGCCATGCTGTCGGACCTTCGGATCGCGTTCTACTAGGAGAGGAGCCCAGCATCATGCGACGACACATCATCACTCGACCCATCATGACGCGACGGGGCTGGCTCGCTGGAGCCCTCAGCACCGCTGGCATGGGCGCCGGCGCGCTGCTTCACACCCGACGGGCGCGTGCCGAGGTCGGCAGCCCCAAGAACCTCATCATCGTCAACGCCGTCGGCGGTTGGGACACGACCTACACGATCGACCCCAAAGAAGGGCTGTCGACGATCGACGCGCCCACCGACGGCACGATCCGCGACGTCGGCGGCATCCCGATCCTCGACGCCGTCACACGACCGGCTGTCGCGAGCTTCTTTGAGGACTTCGGCGACATCACCACGGTCGTCAACGGCCTGCAGACCTCCTCGATCTCCCACACGTCGGGCTACCGGCGCATCATGACGGGGTCGAGCGCATTCGATGCGCCCGATGTGGGCACCATCGCGGCGATCGAGCACGGCATCGACCGGGCGGCGCCGTACCTGGTACTCGGCACGGTCTCGTTCTCGGGTCCGTACGCCTCGGCCGTGACGCGGACGGGCAACCTCAACCAGCTCGGGACGCTGCTCGATCCGGCTACGAGCTTTCCGCTCGACGACGGCACCTTTGCGTTCCAGCGCTATGTCCCCGACGACGAGGAGTCCGCGCTCATCCTCGCGCACATGCAGCAGAGCGCCGAGCTGCAACGTGGCCGCTGGGGGGGGCTGGGGCGCAACGCCGTTCGCGGCAGCGACTTCGAGGTCGCCATCGAGCGTGGCGAGCAGCTCAAGGACATCGGCGCCCTTGCGAGCGTGGACTATGCCCAGTCGTTCTCGTTCCAGGTCGACCTGGCCGTGGACGCGCTGCGAACCGGGATGTCGCAAGCCGTCGAAATCGAACTCGGCGGATGGGACACGCACGTTGCGAACGTGCAGCAGTCCGCGCTGTGGCAGGGGCTGTTCACCGAGCTGCGCCGCCTCGTGGCGTCGCTCGAGGCCGAAGGCCTGCTCGAGGACACGGTCATCGCCGTCGTGTCCGAGATGGGCCGAACGCCAAAGCTCAACGGCGACGCAGGCAAGGACCACTGGCCCGTCACCAGCGCGATGCTCATCGGCACCGACTTGGCCGGCGGCCAGGTGCTCGGCGCAACGACCGACGAGTTCGGCGGCGCCAACGTCGACCTCGAGTCCGGGGAGGTCGACGCCGCGGGGGCCCCGCTGAGGCACGGCAACTTCGCAGCCGGCCTGCTCGAGCGCGTCGGCGTGGATCCCTCGGCGTACCTGGGCTCGATCACGCCGCTGCGCGGCTTCTGAGCGTCGCGTTCAGCGCTCGGCCGACTCGATCCACCGGGTCGTGCGGGCGGGTGCGTACGCACCGAACGACCAGTACTGTCGGGTCTTGGAGACGTCGAGGATCAGCCACGTCGGTGTGTCCACGGCGTCGACGGGAACGTCGATCGGCATGACGCTGGGGAAGTTCTCGGTGCCGCGATGCTGGAAGGGGACGGCCTGCCCCTCGAAGACACGGCGCCCCTCGGACCAGATCGTCAGACCTTCGTAGTAGCGCCAGATCATCGCGGCGGTCGGCTCGCTGGACGACAACCGCAGCGCGACGTAGCCGGAGCCGCCGACGAGCGCACCGAGGTCGTAGGCGCCTTCGGCCGACGTTACGCGGGTCCAGGCCGGGTCGTCGTCGCCCTGGGGCGGGGCGGGCGGTGCCGCGGACGCCCCGCGTCGCACCCACAGCACGCGCGCGGGGGTGAGCGGATCGACCCGCCGGATTTCCAGCAGGGGCACGCCCTGTCGCGAGATGCGGTGGACCACCTCGCCGGGCATGGCGTGCTCCCAGCCCTGCCGAACCTCCGAGAGGTAGAATGCAAAGTCGTTCGCGTTGACCCGCAGGCCGTACTTCCACCCGAAGTAGCTTGCGAGCGCGGAGCCGTTGCCCGTCACGTGGACGGCGGCCCCCGGATGGTGCGCGCGAAGCCACGCAAAGCCCTCGCGGTACGCCTCGGAGTAGTGGGCGACGTCGAAGCGGCCGTGCGCGCCCTCGATGCCGCCGACCGATTCGTTGAAGTACAGCGACGCGTACGGGTGCAGCAGGACGCTCGCGCGGACGCAGGTGAGCACGCCGAGCCCGAGGACGACGCTCACGACGCGCCGGGTGGTCCGGGTGCGCTCGCCGAGCCGGACCCACAGCAGCGCGGCGAGAATGCACAGGGGCGGGACGAGGAAGAGAAGGTGGCGCGAGGTGTCGTAGAGCGTCGTGCGCTTGAGCGCGGGGACGCATGCGGGCCCAAGGACCCATGCGCAGAGCATCACCCAAGGGAACGCGGTCCGAATCGGAGGCCGGCGCCGGACGAGCTCGACGGACAGCGCCACGATCGCGCCGAGGGCACCAAGCAGGATCGGCACGGGCACGGTGATGCCGAGCCAGACCACCACGTACCCGCCGGGCGCGTCCCAGAAGGGGTGGACCTTGCCGAAAAAGAGGCTCATCGAGCCGTGCACGTGCCGCGTGAGTCCCGTGGACGCATCGAGCAGATGCCACGGCGGACGGACCCATAAAACAGGCCACAGCACGAACGTGGTCGCATAGGCGCTGAGCACCGCCGCGACGATGCGGCCGGCGAGGGTGCGCCACGGGGTGCCCTCGACCCGGTCCAGGACAACGCACAGCGAGATCAGGACGAAGAACACGACCCCGAACGGCCGCACCGCCGCGCAGATGCCCGCCAGGACCGCCGCGCGCAGGAGCGTTCGCCGGCTCGGCTGCGCCGCGAGCTCGAAGGCCGCGCCGGCGGCCCAAACCGTAGCTGCCGCGAACGGAATGTCCTTGGGGTTCATGAACGCCGACCCCCAAAAGCGCGGCGCCGTGGCCAGCAAGACCATCGCCACGATGCCGACGCGGCCGTCGGCGAGCGTTCGGCCGAGCCGATAGGTGCCCAGAAGCGCCAGGCCGGCCGTGAATAGGTTCAGCAGATGCCGGCCGAAGAACTCGTCATCACCGTCGAAGACGTGGTGATGGACCAGCCACGACGCGCGACCGAGCTGGTCGTAGGCCACGCCGTAGAACTCCCGGTACGGCACGCTCGCGCACGCGTCGATCGCCGCGAGAGAGCCGGTGGACAGCGCCTGCGTCCAGGCGCGCGCGTTGAGCATGCGCCAGGGCTCGTCGGTCGTGGGTCCAACGTCGGGCAGGACCCACAGGCCCACGGCCCAAAAGACCGCGAGGACCAGCCACGCCGCGCGCGGCTGGGCCCAGCGGGGCTCAGGCGGACTCTTCGATGCTGCGTCCAGGGCCAGTCCACTCCTCGAGTCGGCTGACGCGAGGCTCTTCGATCGCGACCGGACCTTCGGCTTCGCGTCGGGCTTCGTCGGCCCACTCGCGAACGACGCGAAATAGCGCGAACGCGAAGCCGTCCGAGGGCGCGGCGCGAACGAGCTCGATGCGCTCCCGCATGCCTTGCTTGTCCATCTGAAGCGCCCGGTGGTGGCAGAACGGGTTGTTGCCCGGCCGCCCCATCAGCGGCTCGGAAACCGCCGTACAGCCGGCCTTGCAAACGTCCGCGTAGTAGCACTCCGCGCAGTACCCCCACAGGTCGGAACGGGTCCGCTCGCGAAGGGACGCGATCTGCGGCTTGGTCCACAGAGCCGACAGACCGTGCTCTCGCCACGACCCCGCGATGTTCGTGGGGCCGCCGAGCGACGGGCAGTTCTTGATCGCCCCGTTGCTCTCGATGCCCATCGTCGACTTGCCGGCTTCACAGCCCCCGAAGTGGCCGGTGCGCATGCGCTGCTTGGACCGAAGCTTGCGCTCGACCGGGCCGAAGTAGCCCAGCGAGTTGGCCGGCCAGATCCGAACGCCCAGCTCGTCGGCGCGGTCGCAAACGGCATCGAGCGCGTCGAAGACATCGAGCAGCATGTACGGCTGCAGCACCAGCTCCAGGTTGTCGGCAGCGTTGCCGTGCGGCACCGTGATCTGCAGCTGCCAGGAGTGGACGCCCTCCGCAGCGATGACCTCGAGAAGGTCGAGCAGCTCCGTCTGCGTGTACGCGTTGATCTGCGTGTTGACGGCGACCCCGGCGCCCGCGTCACGAAGGTACCGAAGGGCACGGAATGCATGATTCCAGCTGTCCTTCGTGTTGCGAACGAGGTCGTGGCTCGCCTGCAGACCGTCGATCGAGAGGCTCACGCTCTCGATGCCGGCCTCCACGAGCGCCTCGGCACGAGCCTTGGTCAGGCCGTAGCCACCCGTCGTCATCGTGGCGCTCATGCCGAGCTCCCGAATCCGGCGCACGATCAGCAGGAAGTCGTTGCGCAGGTAGGCCTCACCACCGATCAGAACGACCTCGCCCACGCCCATCTCGGCGAGCTCGCCGACCAGCTGAAGCGCTTCGGACGTGGTGAGCTCGTCGGGGCGGGCGTCAGCCGCCCGCGGGCCGCAGTGCAGGCACCGTTGGTCGCAGGCGAGCGTCAGCTCCCAGACCGCGAGCCGAGGCACCGGTATCTGTCCGGGGAGCGTCGCCTCGAATCCGCGGCCGCGGGACGGGGGCAGGGCGTCGACGACGGGGAGTCGGAGGCGCGCGTCTTTGAGCCTCACGCCTCTTTGCCCGAGTCGGACGGTTCGTCCCAGGCCTTGCCGGTGCTGGACGGGCCTGCGTAGTAGCTGCCCCCCATGTCGGTGGTGCTGCCGGTCGACGTTCCACCGGTGGTGGTGCTTCCGGTCGATCCGTCGCCCCACGTGGTCGTGGTGGAGGAGGGGCCGGCGTAGTAGCTGCCGCCCATGTCCACGTCGGTCGTCACGCCTGCGCTCGCATCTGTGGCGCTGCCAGCGCCTTCGGTCGCGGTCGAAGGGGTATCCGTCGCGGTGCCCGCCGTCTCGGAGGTCCCGGCGGTCTCGGTCGTCGTGGTGCTCTCGTCGTCCTTGTCATCACAAGCGGTCAGGCACAGCCCGAGCGACAGGCTCAGCACGAGGGCGCCGAGCGTCGACCGCGACGATGCCTTGCAGAACGGACACGTTCGCTCGTCGTCACGGATGAACTGGTCGCAGGCACTACAGACTTTCATCGTGCAAGTACAACAACCCCGAAGTACGCGGTCAAGCCGCCGCTGGACCCGAGCATGGCTCGGCGTTCTCCCCTCGCTCAGCTTCGTCGATGATTCCGATAATGTTTATTATGTCTAATCAAGGATCAGCACCACAAAGACAGCAGGTCCCCAAGCAAGCCCGGAGATCACTCCGGTTCTGCGGTTCTCGTGGCGGGCTCGTCTACCTGCAGCGTTTTTCCGGCCCAGGCGGCAATGACGCCTCCAAGCCACTGCCCCTTGTCACGAGGCTGCCGAGTCAGCAGCTCGACAGCCGACTCCGCTTCGAGCATCAGGCCCCAGGTTGCGAACGAGTCGCTCTCGGGCGTGTCATAGGTCTGAACGACGCCGCGGACGGCGTGTCGGGAGACGTCGATCCGCGTTTGCGTCCATCCGCCGGACACGCTCCCTCGCAGCGATGTCTTATCAAAGCGGATGTCGAGCCCGCGCCTGACCTGCGAGAACAGCAGGAGCAACGAGAACGCCCAGCCGCCGAACGGTACAAGGCGCGCCGACTCCCAAGACAGCGTCGCTGCGGTCTCCAGGTGAGGAACGCCGGCGGCCGCGCACCCGTAGGCGACCAAGACGAAAAATAGGGCGATCGGACCGTAGCCGTGGGCTTTGTAGCGCACGTACAGGACGTCGGTCGCATGCGGACGAGGCTTAACCTCGAGAACAAAACCATCCGCTGGATGGAGGAGCGTCTTCGGCAGCCATGCTGGATGACGCTCCGGACGAACCGAGGCCGCGGCCCGCTGGAGGTCGTTTCGCCAGAGCGCGAGCAGCAGCAACAGATGCGCCAGCGCGACGACGAACAAGAGCCATGCGGTCACGACATGCGAGGTCGTCGTCGCCAAGGCCCGGACCCCCTCACCGTCCGGATTGACCCAGCACGGGACCGCCGCGCCGGCACGATACCGTTGCGCCTTCGCTTCCGCGAGCGCTCGGTTCTCGTAGGTGGCGAGGCGCAGCGGTTCGGACGTGGCACGCGTCGGTCGTCCTGTGGGTCGCAGCCGGGCTTCGATCGCCACGCGGCGCGTCTCGTCGCCAACGTCGACCATGTCCGTTGAAACCACAGCGCAGGCCTGTTCTTGCCAGGCTTGCGCGCTCGTCGTCTCCATGGCTTGTGCGAAGCCGAATCCGCTGGCGTCGAGCAGGATTACACTCCCCACGCCGTGCCACAGGTTGCTCGTCACGGGCCCGAAATCTAGCAAACCCCGGGGGCGCCCGCTGGGGCCGCAAACGGCGGCTCAGCGCAGCGTGCATGGGCCTGAGCGCGCGTCCTCGCCTGGCTCGAGGCAGAACGTTGCCACGTTCTGGATCTCCTCGTCGGCGCGCGCCTGTTCGGCCCACAGCTTGACCTCGCATTGCTCCGCCTCGGCCGAGAGCGTCTTCTTCACGCTGCCGGCCGCAGGCAAGAAACCACGGGCGCGCTCGCCGGGTCGCAGCTCGAACGGTTTCGGTCCGTTGATGCCGTCCTCGAACGTGACCGTCTCGGACCCCGATGCGCACGTCGCTTCGGCGCGCAAGGTCCAGGCGGGGTCGATGAAGTGCTCGACGCCGTACTCCACCTTGAGCCGGACACTGTGTCGATTTCGGCGCGATTTGGAGAAGCTGAACGCGTGCACGGCCATCGTGATGGACGCGGCGGTCAGCGGCTTCGCGTCACCGCGGCTCGGCAAGGAGGCGCAGCCCTGCCCGCCCCACACTCCATCTCGATGGCACCGTGAGCCCAGAAGCGTCTCTTGATACGGCCCCACGCGTTCGACGCGTTCCCGAAGCGTCAGCCATACGTCGCAGTCTCCGGCGATGAGCGCGTCGTCCCAGTCGCCGTGGGCGAAAGGCGCTTCGTCGATGGAGAACGTCGTGCCAGGGACATGCGGTGCGGTGGAAACGAGGGGCAACCAACCCGTGTCGACATAAGACTGCCCCTTCAGCGGGCAGCGTGACGTAAGCGCCAGGCGATTGAACTTGCGGGGTAGCGAGCCCAGCTCGACCGTCGCGGTCGCGCGCAAGAAGAGGTCCGGATCGGGGACGACCTCAAAGGCGGTGACGGTATGCCCCTGCTCGTATCCGGGGATCCAGGCCGTGGGGTCACAGCCGGACCCGATTGCCAGGCAGAGCGCGGCCACGGGCCGGTGCCAGACAGTGTTGGATCGCTCGCTTCCCATCCGACGTGACCACCCCCGTCCAGGGAGCATCGCCAAAAACGAGGCGCAGCTCCACACCGGGATCGTGGTTTCCGGAGACTGTGCGACCGGTTTTCCTGGACTGGGCGGGAACGAAATCGGGGCCCCGAACGACCACCGTGGCGTGTTCGCAGCGTCCCTCATCCTGCTCGCCTCCCTGACGGCCCCCGGATCCCCCGCCCTGCCCGGGCCCGCCTTTCCCCAAAAGGGGAAGTCGCTGCCGAAGGTCCCTGCGCACAAAGGCAAGCCGCCGGTCGCCAAGCTGGATGACCGCGTGGGCGCGATCCCGGGTCTGCCGGCAGGCGTGAAGGCGAAGTTCGTTCCGGGCGCCCTGTTCGAGGGGCGCAAGCGCGTCAGGTCAACATCGGAGCACAGGCTCGGCGAAGCGTCGGGATTCGCCGGCTCCTTCAAGCCAATCCGGGCCTCGGCGACGTTCCGGCTGCCCGTGGGTGCCCGCCCCGCGTCGCTCGATTGCCGCGTCGACGTGAAGCGCTCGGGGAGTGACCCCGGGCAGCGTCGACCGACGGCCCACGCGACGCTTTCCACGTTCAACTACCGCACGCCGCAGACGTCCTCCGGCTTTGTCGAGACCCCGCGCCTCGCCGACCTAAAGCTGACGATGACGCGTACCACCGGGATGTACTGGCGCACGGTGAAGATCACGGGCGCCGCGGCGGCGGGTGCCGAAGACACGTACCGCGTCACGGTGGACCTTCACGGAAACCAGGACGACCAGGTGATGCTTCGCGGCTGTCGCGTCGGCTACCGCGACTGACGCGGCAGCTTCGGCCTCCGCCGACTCCGCCGTCGTCGCGCGGCGCCCAGGACTCGGACAACGACGCAGTGCCGACGGGCCGGTGTGGCGCACTCAGGCGTCCAACGACGCGCGAACGTCGGGCTCGGGGGCAGCTGTCGCGTCTACACCCCAGCGGGCGCCTGGGGAAGCGTCCCAAGTGTCAGCGCCGGCGGAGGCGGATACCGTTGTGGACATGGGTCGGTCCTGGCTGGTGGTGTCGGTGATGGGTTGCGTCGCGTGTACGTCGAGCAACGAACCGGCGGCAGAGGCCACTTCCGGCGACATGACCGCGGCGACCTCGAGCGGAGACGCCGCGGAGAGCGCGGAAGACGGGTCGACCAGCGCAGAGGCCACGGTCACGGGAGGCCGGCCCGACGACGGCACCTCGAGCGCCGGCGACGTCACGGGCGCCGACGATGGCAGCAGCGACGAGGGCGCAGAGAGTTCCAGCGGCGGACCCGAGGTCGAACCCTTTCACACCTGTGGTGAGGGTGGCCCGTTCGGTGATTGGGCGACGCGGGAGGTCGCCTACCCCGCCGGGACCATGCTCGAGGACGGCACACCCGTCACGACGGCGCGCTACGACATCTGGGCGCCCGACCCCGTCGGCGGCCCCTACCCGCTCGTGGTCGCGCTCCACGGCGACAACGGCAACCCCGGTGCCACGAAGAGCGACTGGACGCACCTGCTCGATCTCGAAGCGTTCATCCTCGTCACGCCCCAGGAGCCCCACCAAGAGGTCGATGGCGGTCTTCCGGGCAACGGATGGGACAATCACCCCGACCAAACCCGGGGGTTCCTGTCCGCGATCTTCGACGATGTCGGCGCGAACTACGACGTGGACATCGATCGCGTGTACGCGACCGGGGCATCGGCGGGCAGCTGGGTGGGCGGCCAGATCTTCTTTACGATGCAAGACACCCTCGCCGCCGTCCAATTCAGCTGCGGAGGCGCGACCGGGGTTGGATACGCCGAGCCGTCCGACGCGGCCTGCAAGACCCCCGCGCGCTTCGAGATTGCCCCAAGCGACTTCCTGTACGACGCGGCCCAAGCGACGGCAACGTTCATCACCGAGCGCGGCCACGAAGTCGAGTTCAACGACACGGCGTGCGAAGGACACTGCTGCGGCCAAAAGGAAGACTACGGGGATGCGGCCTGGGCCTTCTTCGAGACCCGGCTTCACTGCGGCGCCCCCTCGCGCTCGGGCTGCGGCGACATCCCCACGCCGTGACGCGGGCGCATTTTTTTTTTCGGCCGCGAACGTGCAACCTGCGCTGTTGAGCCTCGTCCTTACGCCGCCATGCGTACGTTCGCAGCCCTCTCACTCGCCCTTGCTCTCACCGCGACCGCCTGTGACGGCGGCGGATCCGGGGGCGCCTCCAACGGCCCCGATGCCGACGGGTTCGTCGCGATCCCCAACATCAGCGGCATGAAGGTCAAAGTCCCCGAGGGCGCCAAGGCCAACGGCGCCGGCGGTGCGGCAGGCTTTCATACCGACGACGACAGCTTCGCGTTCACCCTGATGGAGGTCTCCGCGGACCGCCAGGGCAAGTCGATGGACGACGTGAAGACCGAGACCGAGGAGATCCTCTTCAAAAAGTGGATCAAGTCCGAGGCCACGGACGACGGCTGGGTGCTCACCTACGAGGCGCCCAAGATGAACTTCGACGGCGATGAGCCCAAAGAAGTCGGCGTGGTCTACAGCTTCGAGGTCCGCCGCAAGATCGGGGACAAGACGTACAAGTGCTACGGCGGCATTGCCAAGGCGGATGGTCTCGACGCCGTCGTCGACGCGTGCAAGTCGATCAAAGCCGGCTGACGTTCCCCCTCGAACCCACCACGGTCGCGTGGGCGCCTCGCTGCGCTGCGCGGCCCTCCGGTGTCAGTCGATCGACAGCCAGAAGCGGTCCATCGGCAGCCAGATCAGGTCGGCCCGGCCCTTCACGTTGCCGCGCGGCACGAACGGCTTCGGCCGCTCGGCGTCGGGGTCGATGAAGTTGTCGGGGTCCGTCGCCTTCTTGGCCGCACGCCGAGCCACCGCAAGCGCCACGTCGGCGCTCTCGCACAGCCCTTTGCGGCAGCGGATGCGGATGACGCTCTGCGACCCTTCCACGCCGAAGACGTGGTGGTAGGCGTCTTCGTCTTCGCCTGCTTGGCCGTGGCTGCCAACCGCCGAGGAGTCGGCGAGGTCCAGCGGCCCGGCCACCTCGGCCACCTTGGCCGCGAGGCCGGCTTCGGGCTCGTGCCAGACCTCGAGCTCGAGGCTGTGGTCCTTGCCCTGCACGGTGGCCTCGAGGCGCGTCCGGTCGAAGGGGTTTCGCGGCGGCTGCAGCACTGTTTCCTCGGTCCACGCACCCTTCGTCATGGCGTCGAGGTCGGCAGCCCGCAGCATCTGCTTGAGCTTGCGACGATCGCTGGCCGCCTTGGGCACGCGCTCGACCACGAGCTTGGCGAGCGCCAGCGCGGCGCTCTGGTCCGCGCACGCCGACCGACCGCAGTCGAGCACGACGATCATGTCGCGGACGTCGTCGGTGGCGACGAAGGTGAACGCGTCTTCGTTCGTGACGATCCAGGCGCGCTCGCCGAACTCCGGCGCCAGCGGAGCCTCGGCGGCGGAAGAGCCAGCCCCTCGCAGGGCGGCGTCCTGCAGGACATCGACGCTCTGCTTGGGCTTGCGGAACACCCGCAGGCGTACCTGGTCCTTGGGCCCGGCGGCGTCCTTGGGCTGGAGCTTGCGCTCGAAGTAGTGGTCGCGGACGTCGCTACGCCCGGTCCAGCGGGTACCGAACTCGACCCCCGGCGGCCGCGTGAGCAGCTCTCGCGTGGCCTTCTCGGGCTCCCCCCGAAACTGCAGGACCGCGTCGGTGATCCGCGCCGCGAGCCGTCCTGAGTTTTTGCAGACCTTCCGCCCGCACTTGAGCTCCACGACTGCGTCGTCGCCCTCGAGGTAGGCGACCGCATGCCAGCCGTCTTCGCCCCGGCCCACGACCAGCCGGTCGATGCTGGCGCCCACCGAGAGCGTGCGGGTGAGTTCTTCGCCTTTGGGCACGGGCTTGCCGTCGACCATGGCCGCAACGCTGGTCTCTTCTGGGGCGTCGACCCGGGCCGCGAGCGCCTCGAACATCGGCTCGGCGCCCAGCTGGGGCGAGCGCCATAGGGCCAGGCTGAGGTCGTGCGCGCGGCTGCGATGCGTGGCCAGCCACAGCACGTTGTCGTGCGTGGGGTCGGCGAGTTCGCCCAGACCGTCGGGGCGGGTCTGGGTAAAGAGCTTCTCCTCGGTGAGGTCGCGCAGGTCCTTGTCGCTGATCACGGACCCGGCATCGACGGCCTCGACGCGGACGGTCCACTGCAGGCTGTCGTGGGACTGATTGCGGTTGTCCCCCATCACCAGCAGGTGTCCCTCGGGGACGGACCACGTGCGCGCCTTGGGCATGAAGTCCTGGCGGTCGTCGAGCGTGGTCATGTAGCGGACGGTGTACGACTTGCCGTCGACGCTCTCCTTGAACAGCTGGCAGCCGCTGATGACCCGCTCGTAGGCGTCGTCGTAGCACTTCTGCTCCAGTGGCTCTCGCTCGAGGGTCTCGAACGCGTCCTGGCCGGCGCGCTTGACCGAGACGACCCGCCCCATCACCCGGACTTCGTCGCCGGGCAGGCCGATGACGCGCTTGATGAAGTCTTCCGTGGGGTCGAGCGGATAGCGGAAGACCACGACGTCGCCGCGCTCGATGTCCCCCAGGCTCTGGCCGACGACGGTGCTGGTGAACGGGATTTGGATGCCGTAGGTGAACTTGTTGACGAAGATGTGATCGCCGGTGCGCAGCGTCGGCATCATCGAGCTGCTCGGGATCTTGAAGGGCTCGTAGAAGCACGAGCGCAGGCCCAACGCGATGAGCACCGCGATGCCGATGTTCTCCAGCGTCTCTCGGACCGCGCTTTTGCGGGCGAAGGCCGCGTGCTGGTGCAGCAGCTCGTCGAGCGTCTCGGCCTCGGTCTCGAGCGCCGCGACGTCCTCGCCGGCGCGGAGCGTCTCGATCTTGTCGAGGCTCTCGCGGATCGCCTGCGCGGGCGCTTCGGCAATGCGCTCGGCGTGCTTTTTGAGAATACTTCGGCCCTCTTTGAGCAGGATCTTCGCCGCCGACCGCACGTGCCGGGCCGAGCGAGGCTTGTCGGGGCGTGCGGGGGCGTCGTCGCCGGACGGAGCGGAGTCGGACAAGGTCGGTATCCTATCCCAAGGCCAAAGCTGCGCGCTGAAGGCCGGCGTCAGTCGCCGTCGAGGCTGAGAACCGCGTGGAACGCGGACTGCGGGATCTCGACGTTACCAATGGCCTTGAGACGCTTCTTCCCCTTCTTTTGTTTCTCCAAAAGTTTCCGCTTTCGAGAAATGTCGCCGCCGTAGCACTTCGCGGTCACGTTCTTGCGCATGGCTTTGACCGTGGTGCGAGCGATGACCCGGGTGCCGATGGCGGCCTGGATCGCGACCTCGAACTGCTGGCGGGGCACCAGCTCCTTCATCTTCACGCAGAGGTCGCGGCCTCGGTAGAACGACGTGTCGCGGTGCGTGATCAGGCTGAGCGCGTCGACGTTTTCGCCGTTGACCAAGAGGTCGAGGCGGACCAGGTCGGCGCGCCGGTATCCACCGGGCTCGTAGTCGAGGCTGGCGTAGCCGCGGCTGCGGCTCTTGAGCTGGTCGAAGAAGCCGAACACGACCTCCGCCAGCGGCAGCTCGTAGGTGAGCTGGATGCGGGTCTCGGTGAGGTACGAGAGGTCCTTTTGCGTGCCGCGACGCTCTTCACAGAGCTTGATGACCGTGCCGACGTGCTCCTGCGGGACCTGGATCCGGCCCACGATGATCGGCTCGTCGATCGACTCGTACGTGCCCAGCTCGGGGAACTGCGCCGGGTTGTCCACGTCGCGGACCTCCCCGTCCTTCATCTTCACCTTGTACTGCACGCTGGGCGCGGTGGTGATGAGGTCGAGGTCGTACTCCCGCTCGAGTCGCTCCTGGACGATTTCCATGTGGAGCAGACCCAAGAAGCCCAGGCGGAAGCCGAAGCCCAGGGCCTCGGAGGTCTCGGGCTCGTAGGTGACGGCCGCGTCGTTGAGCGTCAGCTTGCCCAGCGCATCGCGCAGCGCCGGGTAGTCGGCGTTGTCGGTGGGAAACACCCCCGCGAACACCATGGGCGTGACGTCTTGAAAGCCGTCGAGCGCCTCGGGATTCTCCTCGGCTGCATCGACGACCGTGTCGCCGACTTTCGCGTCCTTGACGTCCTTGAGCCCGGCGATGAGGTAGCCGACCTCGCCCGCGGCGACCTGCTCGAGCTCGGTCATGTCCGGGGCGAACACCCCGACGCCCAGCACGTCGTAGGCCTTGCCGCTGGACATCATCCGGATCTTTGACCCAGGCTTGAGGCGACCCGAGAACACCCGAACGATCGAGATGACGCCGCGGTACGGATCCCACCAGCTGTCGACGATGAGCGCGCGCAGCGGGCCTTCGCGGTCGTCCGTCGGCGGTGGAACTTTCTCTACGACGGCGGCCAGGATGTCCTCGATGCCCAGGCCCGTCTTGGCGCTGCACGGCAGGGCGTCGGCCGCGTCGAGTCCGACCATCTGCTCGATCTCTTCGGCGACGCGATCCAGGTCCGCAGACGGCAGGTCCACCTTGTTGATCACCGGGATGATCTCGAGGTCGTTGTCGAGCGCCATGTAGACGTTCGCGAGGGTCTGTGCCTCGACGCCCTGCGCGGCATCGACGACGAGCAGTGCGCCTTCGCAAGCCTTGAGGCTGCGGGAGACCTCGTAGCCGAAGTCGACGTGTCCGGGGGTGTCGATCAGGTTCAGCTCGTACACCTGCCCGTCGGCGGCCGTGTAGGCCATGCGAACGGTCTGCGCCTTGATCGTGATGCCGCGCTCCCGCTCGATGTCCATCCGGTCGAGGTACTGCGCCTGCTTGTCACGCTCCCCGAGCAGGCCCGTGTGCTCCATCAGGCGGTCGGCCAACGTACTCTTGCCGTGGTCGATGTGCGCGATGATGCAGAACGTGCGGATGAGCCGGTTGTCGGGGGCGGTCGGGACCGACGATTTGGGTGCGCGGGCGTTCATCGTGGAGCTGGTGGCAGCCGGAGGTGCTCCGGCGTGACGGCCCCCTACCATAGTCGGCCACGCTTGCCGACGCTTCCCGCCGCAACTACAGTCTAAACGTGCGGTTTCGCCGGTTTTCCATGCGAGTTCCCTCCGCGCCGCTGACCGGCGGCTGCGTCGCCGTGGCGCTTGCGTTTGCACCGGGGTGCGCGAACAAGCCCCCGACAGAGGACGAAGCCAGCAACGCGCCCGACGAGTCCAAGGAAGACTCGCGAACTGCGCCCCAGGCCGCAAACCCGAATCTGCGCGCGCTCGTGGTCGACAACATGCGCTGTTCCAACAAGGGCCAGCGTGAGGACCAGAAGGACCTCAACAACGACGGACGGGCGGATCTCGTCTCGCTGTACAGCGACTCGGGCGCCACGCTGAGCTGTCGCCAGGCCGACTTCAACTTCGACGGCCGCCTCGACGCATATTTCCACTACGACGAGAAAGGCGCCCTCGCCCGCGAGCAGTTCGACCTCGATTATGACGGCCGCATCGACATCGGCCGCACGTTCAAGGACGGCAAGCTGATCCTCGACGAGCAGGACACCAACCGCGACGGCTTCGTCGACGCGTGGCGCCGCTATGACAAGGGCCGCCTGCTCCGCATCGAGACCGACCGCGATGGCGATGGCCGGGCGGACATGTTCGCCTACTACGTCGCGGGGCGCGTCGACAGGATCGGCTACGACGTGAACGGAGACGGCCGCGTCGACCAGTGGGACCACGACGCCGCGCGCCGGGCCCGAGAGGCCGAGTCCCTGCGCAAGGAGAACGAGAAGTCCGCCGACGGTGCGGGGGCGGTCACCGACGACTACGTCGACGAGGCGGCCCCGGCCGAAGGCGAAGGCGCGGAGGCCTCGGGCGATCCGAAGCCGCCCACGTCCGCACCAGAGCGGACCGGCGGGGGGTCGCTCAAGCCCAAAGCGGGCGCGGGTGATGACCCCACGGTCGAGGCGGGCGACGCCAAGTCGATCGACAAGCCGGCGAAGGACAAGCCCGGCAAGGACGCGGCGCCGGTAAAGCCTGCATCGCCCGCGAAGCCGGCCAAGCCCAGCAGCGCCAAGCCGCAGTCTCCTCAAAAGCCCAAAGGGTGACCCAAAGCGGGCGCGCGCCTGCGGGCCGCACAGTTGTTACACTGCCTCGCATGTCCCCACCGCCCGCGGACCCCTCCCCCGCCCCCGACGCGCAGCCCGAGGCTGACGACGCGGAGGAGTTGCACGACGACTTCGGGGCGCCGTTCGTGCCCAAGACCTTCGGCGGCGCGTTCGTATGGGCCAAGGGCGAGGGCTTCGTCAGCACGGTCCTGCGGGTCAAGGAGGGCAAGAGCGTCCCCGTGGCGACGCAGAACCGTCGAGACATGCACGTGATGCTCACCGGCGGCCGCGCCGTGCTCGAGATCGACGACGGCCAAGAGGTCGACCGCGTCGAGCTGATGCCTGCGCAGGCCCTGCTGATCGACCCGGCCAATCGGTACCGGTTGATCGCGATGACCGAGGTCGAGATCTTCACCGTGTACACGGGGGTGTAGCGGCTTCGCGCAGGGGATCCCGGGCGGCGTCCTTCGGGGGGACCCCCTGACGGGTGTCGGGTCCCCCCTTCGGTCGCCTGGGCGGGGCTTGTCTGCTCGCCGCTGTCTATCTCTTCCGCTGCGCATCCCTTCGGGATGCTCGCTCTCTTGCTTTGGTGCGTCAGCGGCTTCGCGAATGGAGCTCGGGCGGCGTCCTGCGGGGGGACCCCCCTTCGGTCGCCTGGGCGGGGCTCCTCTGCTCGCCGCTGTCTATCTTTTCCGCTGCGCATCCCTTCAGGATGCTCGCTCTCTTGCTTCGGTACGGCAGCGTTGGGGTCTGCTGGCGGGAGTCGAGGCCTCTCCGTCGGTGCCTCGACCGGGCTCGTCGGTCAGGAGGCTTTGGCGAAGTCGGGGTTTGCGGTGCTGAGGAGTTCGCGAATGCGGACGGCGACCTTGAGCGTCGTCTCGCGGCTCGTTCCCCGGCTGTTGTCGATGCCGATGTTGAGGAACAAGGGACCCATCGCGAAGACGACGTGAGGCTGTAAGGCGACGTCGACGAAGAGGGCATCGGGGCCCAGGCCTTCAGCGGGGCTTTTCTTGCCGTCGTAGCCGTCGGCGACCATCTCGATCGAACGATTGAACGCGGGGGCAACCTCGATCTGAATCTGCTCCGCACTCGTCCCTCGGATCACGCATGACTTCCCGAAGCCGCGAATCTTCCGCTCGGGGTCCTCCGTGAAGCCGGCGAGCTTCGCAAGCTCTTCTCGATGCGGCTCGAGAGCGGGGCAAAGCTCGAAGTCGTCTCGTCCCAGAGACTTCTTTTTGCTCTTCTGGGCCGCTTCCGGTGCGGTCGCAGGCGACGCCGACTCACCGCTGGAGGCGTCGTCGCAGGCGCCCAGCGTCAGGAGAACGAGGAGGAGCCAGGAAGATTGAGGTGCTGAAGTCACGGTGTTTCTTGAGAGAGGCTGAGAGAAGCGGCGAGGTGGCTCTTGGGCTTCGTTGCGCCGGACCCGTAGTTTGGGGAGACCTCGCGCCTACGGGTTGTTCCGCGAGGAGGACCCGTGATCACGAAGACCCCGAGAAATCGAGCCGACGACCTCGGTCGGCCTCGGCCACGCGCGTCGGCCAGCCTTCGTTCCGGCGCTTGATGCCCGCTACAGGCACTCGAGCTGGGGATCGCCGGGCGCGTGGCACTTGAGGCAGACGCGTCGGTTGCGGGTGGCCAGGGCGTTGCACCGGGCGGAGTCGCGGAAGCGGGCGCCGTGGGGGTTGGCGCCGAGGCCGGCGGTGGGGCCCTGGGCGGTGGCGTGGCAGGCGAGGCAGCTGTCTTCGGTGTGGCAGCTGGAGCACGCGGCCATGTTGCGCTGCGCGGCGTGGGCGTGGTCCTGGGGCATGCCGGGCGGGCCGGCCCACCCGTCGGGGTGGAACGTCAGCGACCCGCCCACGGCGAAGGCGCTGCCCGGTTCGCTGTTGAAGCCGAGGCGCTCGTGGCAGCCCATGCAGAACGACTGGGTCCGATGGCAGGCCTGGCAGTTCTGCGTCTGGGCGCGCGCGTCCAGAGCGTGGGCGTTGATGTAGTCGCCGGCGTGGATCCGCATCGGCCGGATCGAGCCCGCGTGGCAGTCGGTGCAGAACGACTCGGCGTGGCACTCCCCGCACAGCGATGGATTGGCCTTGCTGATGTGGGCGTGGTCTTCGACGAACGCGAGGTCGTGCGCCGCGCCCCAGGCGTTCTGCGCCAGCGGGACGAGCGAGGGCATGCTGCGGTCGTCAATGGCGCGGGTCTTGAGGCGCCCGGAGGACTCCGTCGGGTGACACGCGCTGCAGGCATCGGTCGCGCCGAATCCGTCGTGGCAGCTCAAGCAGCTCTGCTCGGAGGGCAGCTGCAGCACCGTCGCAAGGCGAACCTTGCTCATGTCGCCGTGGCAGTCCTCGCAGCTGGATCCGGCCTTGGCGTGCAGCTTGTGGTTGAATTTGAGCATCGGCCGCGGCGCGCGAAGGCTCGCCGTGACCCGCTGCTTCTCGTCCACGGCCGTGTGGCACATGCCGCACTTCGCGGGCTCATCGCGCGGCTTGGGGTGCTGGGCGCCGTGGCAGCTGTCGCAGGCGTTGCCCCGCGGGAAGTTGTTGTCGCTCGCGAGGCGGGAGTCCTCGATGTCGGCGTGGCACTGCACGCAGTCCATGCCCAGGCCCAGGTGCTGGCCGTGGTTGAACCGGATCGGCAGGTCTTGCTTCGGGTACACCGCCGAGCCACGGCGCGTCGGGCCGTGCATCACACCCACCGTCGTAGGAATCTCCGCGCGCTCGCGGGGGCCGTTGCCGCCGCCGACCATCGTCGGGGTTCGGCCCATTGGTGCGGTGGTCGTGGCGGGTCCGCGGGCGGGCGCTGCCCAAGCGGTCACCTGCTCGGCGCTCAGGCCGAGCGCGAACGCGAGGACGAAGACCGCCAGGGCCAACAGAGGTCCGGTGCGACGTCGCTCGTTCATCGTTGCCCCACGCGGAAGGCCCAGTCGAGGCTGAGCATGCCAAAGGCCCGAAACGCAGCGCGCGTATAGGGCGTGAACAGTTCCTCGGCCAAAACGTTGAGATACACCCCGTGCCCGAGTCGCACGTTGGTGCCCGCCTGCAGCGAGACCGAATAGCCCTCGCGGGCGTCGTTCTGCTCGTCAGCGTAGTAGAGCGCGTAGCCGCGGGCGTCGATCGCGATGCGGTCGTAGAGCACGTGCGTCCGGGTGTCGACGCTGCCACCAACGCGCACGCCCCCTTCCCCACCGAGTCCGTAGCCGTCCAGCCGCATGCCGAACCGGCGGGTCCGAAACGTGGCGCCACCGCCCCCACCGCCGCCGAACGCCGTCGGGTCCGAGGGCAGCGCGCCGCTGTCGGCCGTGGGCGCGCTGTGAAAAAAGCGGCCCTGAAAGCGACCGTAGACCGTCCAGCGGGGCCCGGGACGGACCTGGTAGACCACGCGCACGTCTTCGAAGGGCTCGAGCGCGAACACGTTGAAGATCGAGTCGAGGTCGAAGCTGGGGATGGTGCGCAGGTAGTACGCCCGCAGCGTGTGGATGTCGGTCATCGCCCACCACACCCCCGCGCTGACGTCGTCGAGCCGCGAGACGCCGAGGTTGTAGCGCCCGGCCCCGAACGGCGCGAGCTTGCCTTCGGCAAGACGCAGCGCGACCTGTGCGCTGATGAACTCCTGGTCGACGACCGATCCCACCCCGTCGATGCCCTCGACGTCCGGGATGGCGCCGTTGAGCGACGTCGGGGACCACGTCCGACGGTAAGCGAAGCGTGCGTCGGCGAACTTCACGTCGCTCAGGGCGACGGCGGCCCCCACCATCATCGAGTGCGACTGGTCGGCCGGCGTGCCTTGCGTACCGTCGAGCTCGAACGTCGGAAAGCCGAACAGCGCGGTGCCGTCGACCTGCTGCCCCGCGAACGCCTCCACCGCGACGTGGGCGGGCGTGTTCGCGCGGATCCAGCCGCCGTCGAAGGCGTAGAAGTCCAGGCCCGACATCTCGAACTGCCGACCGAGGCGGAAGTCGAAGAACCGGGCGACCTTGCGGCCTTCGAGGTAGCCGTAGAGCACGTCGATCTGTCGACCGTCGAGCGACTCGATCAGGTCCTCCGCCTGCCCGCTCGCCCGCCGCGTGAACGTGCCGAAGTCGTGGCGCAGTCGCATCGACGCCACGACCTGCAGCTGGCCGTCGTTCGGGTCGCGTCGCAGCTCGTCGACTTCGCGAGGCGGCAGCAGCTCGTACACGCCGAGGTTCACGTACTGCGACAGGCGCCGCCGCCCGACCAGCTGCCCGCGCTCGCCGGGCAGACGGACCATGTAGCCCTCCCCGATGCTCCGGCTGTTGACGCGGACCTCGCTCGCCCGCGCGTCCGAGGCACCGAGCGTCAGCGCGCCCCCGAGCACCGCCGCCGCCGCCCATCGCATGCGCGAGCGACCACGACGCGCGTGCAACGGGCCTGCAGGGCGAACGAACGGCATCAGCGCGCCCATGCTAAGCCAACCCGCGACGCAGGCGAAGCGTGAGGACACGGT
This sequence comes from Myxococcota bacterium, assembly GCA_039024335.1. Taxonomy (GTDB): domain Bacteria; phylum Myxococcota_A; class Polyangia; order Nannocystales; family Nannocystaceae; genus CAJXVA01. The sequence continues at coordinate 49,978 of JBCCQM010000008.1, read as the reverse complement.
TCAACGCGGCGCGCTTCCCGACTCGGCGCTATGGAAGCGGGATCGGAGCGCCAGGGACTCCGATCTCGATCCGATAGACGACGCCGGGGTTGCCCGCGGCGTACAGGCTGTTCTCATCGAAATCGCCACCCCGCCCGAACTGGGCGTTGGCGATGTTCTCCATGGGTCCATCTACGATGTTCTCGGGCTCACCGACCGCGTCCCCGTTCTCGTCCAAGAACACCCTCCAGACGCGCGGAGTCCCGTTGTCGACGGCATACAGGTTGCCGCAGACGTCAAACGCCAAGCCGTCGAGGAGCGCATCGTTGGCCGTCGCCACCGTACTCACGGCGCCCGGCGTTCCATCGTCTGCGATCTCGACCTTGAGGATTCGGCCCGCGCCGTAGTTTGTGTAGAACGCGAAGCCTCGGTCAGGGTCGTACACGATCCCGTTCGCGTTGGCGGCGTCGGCTCCGGACACGATGACTTCCCCCTCGCCGTTCGGGGCAACCCGGCCGACGATCGAGAAGTTCGTGACCCACACGTTACCGTCGAAGTCGGGATAGATGCCGTTGACGCCGTTGATGCCGGTCGCGAAGTCGGTGCTCGACCCGTCAGGCGCGATGGAGCTGATCACGCCCGTCTGCGGATGGGCGACCAGGACATTGCCGTCGGCCGTGAAACGGACGCCGAACGCCTGCCCGGGATCCGCGTACGACGCGACTTCCGTACCGGCGGCATCCACGAGAAGCAGCTGCCCTCCGTCTTTGCCCGCAAGGTTCCCCATCCCGTCGAAGCCGATGTCTTCGCTTCCATTGAACGGCATGAACTGAACGGTCGGCGCGAATGGCCCGGCGGGTATCGCGTCACAGTCGAACCCCATACCGCCACTCGACGAACTCTCGTCGGCGGCTCCGCCGGAACTGCTACCGCTCGACTCGCCAGCCTCGGTCGTCGAGGTCGGCTGCGCGGTCGTCCCGGTCGTTGCCGCGGTCTCCGCGTCCGTCGTTTCCGCGCCGGTTGTCGACGTCGTCGACCCTGCCCCCGTTGTCGAGGTGGAACCGCCACTCTCGGTCGCAGCGTCGGTGTCAGAGCCGGCGTCGTCGCCACACGCAGGCGCAAAGAGCATTGCAGTTCCGATGCAAACGAGGCCAAGCCGGTTCATGGCGCCCACCCTACGCGAAACGAGTCCAAGCACACAAACCACAGTGCGCGCCCCGCGGGACAGGGACCATGCGAACCCTTCGGACACCGTGCTAGGCCCTGTGACAGTGCCGATGTTCGCTCCGACTCGAGTCATCCCGTGTCTGCCCCTTCTCGACCTCGCGGGTTGCTTTGCTCCGAACGCGACAAGCCCCGAGGAGAACTCGGACTCGAGCACGGCTGCCGGGACCGATGCGGAGACAGCAAGCTCGACGTCGCCGGAGCCCACAACGGCTGACGCTACGTCGACCACCTCAAGCCTGCCAACAGGATCGAGTACTGGCGAGGCCGACGACACAGGTACCGGCGAGGGCTCCGAAACAGCGGGAGAGGAAGAGGGGATCGGGGAGGAATGCACGGGGCCAGATGACTGCGGAGGGGGTCTGGTGTGCCTCGATGGCGCATGCGCGGCGTGTGACACGGCAGACAATCCAGATGCTGTCTGCGCCGACGCGGACCCAGATGCTCCCTTCTGCGATGGCGAACTCGGCCGCTGCGTTTCATGTGTAGCGAGCGCCCAGTGCCCAGCCTCGGCGCCCGCGTGCAGCGGGCTTGATGGATGCGTCGCCTGCACGGAGCACAGCGATTGTCCGGATTCCGCCTGCCATCTCGCTGGACCGGACGCGGGGACGTGTTTCGAGGAGTCCGACGTCATCGAAGTCCAAGCACCCGGCGCATTCGCAGAGCTCCTTGCGGAGGTTGGCCCTGGACAAGACCGTGTTTTCATCCTTGGCGCCGCCACCTACTCGGTGCCAGTGTCGTTCTCGACCGACGTCTATGCCGTCGACGGGGAACGGGAAGTGGCGCTGCTCGGAAACGGCGAGACGGTCCTCGAAGGGAGCATCGGAGCCAACCCGTTGTTCTTCGCTGACGCAGAAGTTGACCAGTCTCAGCTCTACCTTTCTGACCTTGAGTGGGACGGGGGTCCCGCCTCGGAGCCCTCCTACATTCCCGTGATTGGAGCTGGCCCGGGCGCCGTACTGTGGCTCGACGACGTCACGATGCGCGGCACGGTTCAGTACAACGCGGGTGATGTCCACATGCGGCGCTCCAACCTGTTCGAAGGCGCTGGGATTCCGTTCGGCTTCCCCGACGCGACGATCCAGGGCAACGGCGGCCTCCACCTGGAGAACAGCTCTATCGCTCCCGAACTCGAGCACCTGCGGATTGGGGGCAACGTCGATATTCGCTACTCCACAGTTGCGGTCGATGGCGATGTGATTTGCGCAGAAGACTTCGACGGTGTCGTACGGAACAGCATCATTCTCGCAGGGGGCAGCGTTGTGGACGCGTGCGACGGAGCGGCATGGGACGGGAATGCGGTGAACACCGCGGGCTTCGGCTCCATCGTGCCCGACTTCGAGCAGTCGTGGTTCGCCCCAACCGAAGACACATGGTTCCGTCTGTCCGCCGCCGGGATTCCGGTCTTCGAGGGGCTGGCGGAATGGGAAGACGGCGATCCAGTCCTTGATGCTGAGGGAGACCCCCGGCCCCAGAACAGCCCCAGCACGCCGGGGGTCGATGAACCGTAGCCGTTCTGATGCCAGCGAGGCCGCCCTCAGCCTGGCTCGGCCCGAAGACTCGCACCCGTGGCGGTCTCCACCGCGCGGGCGAAGTCGGCGAAGGTTCGGTACTTGCGGGCTTCGATGACGCCGGTGGTGAGCGTCGAGCGGTAGCGCATTTGGACCTCGGAGGCGCCGGCGCGCCCGTCAACGGTGCGCTCGAAGGCGCCGAAGTCCGAGGTGAGGGACAGCGGCTCGGGGACTTCGGAGAAGCGACCGTCTCGCAGGCGCACCCGGACGGTCGCCTCATGAACCGGCGCGTACGGCACGACCATACCGGTGACCCGGGTGGGCAGCGCGACGTAGCGGGACGCCTGGTCCAAGGGGACGAGGTCGGCCTGCAGCAGCAGCGCGCCGTTCTGCACGACGCCCAGCGCGGCCGTGGTGGCCTCGAACGCGAGCTCGAGCGGCGCGTCGAGATCGTCGGCGCCGCGGACCTCCAAGCTCCGCAGGTCGTTGCCGCGCAGCCAGCCGAGCTCCGCCTGCTGGAAGATCTCCTGGATGCGGTCCTCGTCGACCTCGCGAAGCGCTTGTCGCCATGCAATGGCCTCCCCCCCGAACAGGGTGACGCTTCCGGTGACCGTGGCGTCGCCGAGCACGTCGACGTCGACGTCGAGGTCCCAGATACGGCGATCGGCCAGGTTCGGCGGGGGTGCCGGCACGTCGACCACGCCCGCGGCATCGCCCGGCCGCACGGGGATCCGCAGGGCCTTGGTGTCGTCATAACCCGGCGGCAAGTAGCCCAACGGCATCACCTTGCTGGCGGTCATCACCATCAGTGGCTGCGACCGGCCTGGCAGCGGCACCGCAAGCATCGCCGCGTCGTAGTTCTCGATCATCGGATGCCCGCCGGGCAGCGGCGCGGGACCGTGCCGGTTGCGGGCCAGCCACAGCTCGCTGTCGACGCCGGCTTCGTCGAGCATCGCGGCCAGAAGCACGAGCCGGCTACCGCGTCGGGTTGCGTACGTCGCGGTGGCGGCGGAGGAGAGGTCTCCGCCGTCGTCGACGTTCTCCACGACCCACGTCCACAGCCGCCGCAGGGTCTCCTCGGGCCCTTCGGTGCCCTTGGTGAGCCGGCGAACTTCAGCCTGAAGCTCGGGGTTCATGCGACGCGCGTAGTAGACGCTGGCCGCCAGCGACTCCAGCCAGGCGCTGGTGTCGACCTCGGTGAAGATCCGGACGTTCGGGACCTCTTCGAGCAGGCTGCGCGCGCCGGGCTCGACGCCCAGACGAGGCATCTCGTCGACCCCCATCGTCAGCAGCGTGAGGTCCTTCCCTCCGTGCGAGACCGTCCGCGTTTCCATGTCCGGCGGCGTATTGCGGCGGTCGAACTTCAGCGGCGTGGCCGGGGGATGCAGCACCAGCAGCTCGCTGCGGTGGTACGGCACATCGAAGGACTGAAAGCGGAAGGTGGACACGTCGACGTAGTCCGGAACGACGCCCGAAGGCGCCTCCTCCAGCACGTACTCGTACTCGACGAAGTCGCCGACCTCGAGGTGCCGCAGCGACACGCCGTCCTTGCCCGGTACGAGCTCGGGCTCGAAGATCTGGCCGTCGGGCTTGAACGAGCGCAGCGTCAGCAGCTCGGCACCCGGTGGCGTGTCGAGCTCGCCGTAGCGGTCCAGCGCCTCCTTGCTGAGCAGATGCACCACGATGTGGACGACCTGCCGAAGGCCCCCACCCTCGTAGACGCGCACGACGCTACGATCGAGCACCAGCGCTTCGCCAGCGCCCTCGTAGGTGGCGCCCGAGGCCTGGTACGCCTTGACCGCGGCGAGACCATCGACGCGGTACGCCATCAGGTCATCCTCGCGGCCCAGGTCTGCGGCCATGCGGCGCAGGGTGTTGCTGAACGGGACGAGCGCGAGTGCGTCGTCCAGCTGCGCCTGCGCCTGGGCGCGCTTGCCCTCGGAGAGCGCGAGGTCGGCGAGAACGACGTGGCTGCCCACGCGCAGCGGCGAGAGGGCCAGCGCCCGCTCGATGTACTGGCGCGCGGTGGGGACGTCACCGGCCCGGATCGCCAGGCGGGCCATCGCGTCGAGGGCCTCGAGGTCGTCAGGCTTGCGCTCGAGCGCGGTCATCCACGCCGTCTTCGCGGCCTCCCAGTCCCCTCGCGTCTCGGCCAGCTCGGCCTGGGTCTGCAGGCTGCCGGCGCAGTCTCCCAGCGCCTCCACGAGCGCGTCTTCGGTGCGAACGTCCCGGATATCCCGCGCCTGGGCACGCTCGAACCGCAGGACCTTGCAGTGCTCGGGGTCCAGCGCCTTCGCCCGGTCCAACGCCGCCTTGGCGAGGTGCTCTTTGCCGCGCGCGCGATGGATCTGGTAGCGGAGCAGCTCCCCCTCCACCGTGCGAAGTGACGCATCGGGTAGTCCCTCGAGCATGGCGGTGGCCTCGGTGTCGTCTCCGCGCCGCAAGAGGAGTTCGAGCAGCGAGCCCTGGGCCTGGCCCAGCTGCGGCTGGAGTTCGAGGGCCGTCTGCAGCGCGGTCTGCTCGCGCGAGGCCGAGTTCGTCCGCGGCCGCGAGCGGTCGTTGCGTTCGAAGGCCGCCTGCATCAGCAGGCCCTCGGGAAACACCAGCGCGTCCGCGAGCCCCGCGACGTGGCGCTCGGCCGTGTCACCGTCTCCGTCGGCAAGCGCGGCCTCGACGGCCAGATAGTCCCGCAACGGCGCATACAACGGACCCTGCAGCGGCCCGTCCTCGGAGGTGGCGGCGGGCCACGGCGGACGACGCGTTCGTGCGTCGCCGCGGACGCCCGCACCTTCGGTCGAACCGCCGGCAACCGCCTCGATCGCGTCTCCATCACCGTCGGCGGCGCGCACGAGGACCCACGCTTTGTCCCGCGGAATCGCGGTCGCCAACTCCAGCACGTGCGTCCCTGGGTTCACCGGCACCGCCACGCGTGCCCGCCGAGCCGCGTAGGCGTCGGTCCGGTCGGTGCGGTGAATGAGCGTGCCGTCGAGCCACACCCGCATCGACTCCTGCGCGCTGAGGTCGAGCACGATGGTGTCGTCGTCGGAGGTGAGCGTGGTCCGCAGCGTCCGAACGCCGGACTGCTCGGTCGGGTTCCAGACGCGCACCACACACGACAGCGGAACGATCGAGGCCTTGTCGTCGAGCGTGAACGGCTTCTCTTGCGCCCGCGGCAGCTCGTAGTCCCCCAGCCGGCCCCACACGGTCGAGGCCTGCCAGGCCTGCACGCACCCCTGCTCTTCGAAGTAGCTCTTGTAGGGCTGGCCGAGGCGGCGCGCGATCGAGGCGCGAAGGCTGAGCAGCGGCTGCCGCACCGAGAACGGGAGGCGGGCGAAGTCGGCCTCGTGGGCCTCGAAGAACGCGATGAATCGCGCGTCGTCGTCCGGGCGCTCGCCGTGGGTCTGCTGCAGCGTTCGCGCGGCGACGTCGGCGGCGGCCTGCGTGAACGCATCGTCCGCCCCGTCCGCCGCGCTTGCCCGCTCGACGAGTCCGTAGGCCAAGGTGGCGACGGTGGGCGCATCGTCTCGGGCCCGGGCCATCAGCAGCCGACTGAGCATGGCGGGCGGATCCCCGCCAGCGACGAGCCGGTCGAGGTTCGCCGTCGCGGCGTCGGCCTCGTTGAGCCACATCCATTCGATGTGGGCGAGGTCCCGGCGGGCCTCGACGTCGTCCGGGTGTTCTTCGAGATGTTCGCGCAGCGCGGCGGCGGCCGCAGCCGGGTCGGCCGGGTCGAACGTCGCGGCGGTCTTGGAGGGCTTGCACGCGCTCAGGGTGACGAGCAGCGCGGCCGCACAGGCGGAGGAGAAAACGCGGTGGAGGAACATTGCGGCTACTTCGCGGGGACGACTTCGAACGCCTGCTCGAGGCTGGCGTCCACGCTCTGAAGGAACTTGCGGAAGGCCGGATAGGCCTCGGGGCTGATGCGGCGCTTGGACAGCTCCAGCGTGGTCTGCACCTGCGCGCCGTCGTCGGTCGGCGTGACCTCGAGGGTGAAGCGCCCCACGTCGGACTGCAGCGTGGTGGCGCTGGGCATCGCCGCGAACCGGTGTCCGCGAGGAAGCCGGTAGCGCAGTCGATGCGACTCGCGCATCGGGACGTCGATCACCAGCGGATACGTCCGCTCGGACTTCGAGGCGAGCGCAGCGGTGTACGAAGAATCCCGGCCGGCCACTTTGAACCGAAGGCTTCCGTCGCTGCCGCTGCCCCACTGCGGGACGTCCAGCGTCGCCTCGAGCACGGCGGGCGTGCCGATGTCGTCGATGCCCGGAGCGTTGACCTCGCGAACGGTCACCCCGGGGAACGTCGCGCCCAGGCCTCGCGTCATTCGCTCGACGCGCTGCTCGGCGGATTGGAACTGGTAGCGAATGCCGCTGGCGGCGGCGCCTCGGATCTGGACCCGGTGGGCCACCTTGGCCGAGCCCGACGCGGCGAGCGTCACGTCCTGCTCGACCACCCGCACGTTGTCGTCGGCGGAGGTGACGGGGATGGTCCGGAACTGGGCGCCCTTGCCGTCCTTGACGACGAGCACGCTGGCGCCCTGATCGCTGGCGGGCAGCTCATCGGGGCCGGACCACTCGGCGGTGCCATCGAGAAAGAGGTCGAACGCGGGCACGTAGGTGATCGCGTGGTTGAACACCGCGAGCGACGCGGGCTCGGCCGGCATCACGCCCTGGTCGCGCGTTCGGACCAGCACGAGGTTGGCCTCGATGCCGACCTCTTCGAGCATGACCTTGAGCAGGCTTGCCTTGTCCTTGCAGTCGCCGAAGCGGCGGCTGAGCACCTCGGTGGTGCGGTACGGCTTGTACCCGTGGATGCCGAACTCCAGGCCCACGTACCGGGTGTTGCGCACGACGTACTCGTAAATCGCGTCCACCTTGTCGCGCTCGGTCGCGCCCGCGGGCAGGTCCTTCAGCGCGGTGGCGATGGCCTCTTTGACGCTGTCATCGACGACGAGCTGCTCGCGGACCAGGTCCCAGTACCAGTTGCCCACGTCATTCCACGTCTCGTAGGTGCTGGCGTGCAGGTGATCGGCGATTTCGACCCAGCCCGGCATGCCGCCCTCGGGCGTGATCGCCTTGACGTTGTTCGCCGTGTACCGATACAGCGTGAACTCCCCGTCGTCGCTCTTGGACGTGGTCACGCCGGGGCGGTTGAAGTAGATCGGCTTGTCGGTTGGCGCCTCGAGGATGTACTCGACCCGGCGGATCGGCTCGCTGCCCTGCAGCGGCATGAGGTCGCCGAAGTACTCGTCGAACATGTTCTTGGCCGCGACGTCGCGGCGCAGGAATGCAACCTCGAGCGTGTCGCCGGGGCGAAGCCCGCCGAACCCGACGCGAATCTGACGCTGGTCGTAGTACATGCGATAGCCGGCCGAGGCGAGCGCGACCACGCCGACCTCGCCCAGCTCTTCGATGGTGCCGTCCTTACGCCGCACCCGGGCCCTTCGGACTTCGACGATGCTCTCGGCGGGGTCGTAGCTGAGCGCCTGCACGGCAGCGCTTCGCGCTCCGCGGTCGTCGAGCACTCGGATGACGCGGTGGTCGAGCCGCTCGGTCAGGCCGTTGGGAAGCACCTTCACCGCCACGCGATGCGCAAGCATGGCCGAGTCCTTGCCCTTCCACGCGGCGGGCACCGCAACCTTGGCGACCTCCTCGAGGTCGAGGCCGTAGCGGGCGAAGAGGTCGCTCGGCGCGGACGCATCGAGCGAGGCGAGCAGGTCCCGCACGTCGGGCTGCTGCGGGCGAAGCTCCAGGCTGCGACGCAGGCTGCTCGCCGAGGCCGCGAGGTCGTCGTTGCGCATCAGGACGCGGCCGAACTCGGCGTGCAGCCCCGCGTCGTGGGGCGCGAGCGCGATGGCTTTCGCCCAGGCGGTGCGGGCGGCGTTGACGTTCCCGCGCGACTCTTCGAGGCGAGCGACCGCAACGTGCCGCTCGGGCAGCCCGGGCGTGGCGTCGGAGGCACGGCGAGCGAGCGCGACCGCGGCGTCCGCCTCTCCAAGCTCGAGCAGCGCCTCGATGCTCGCGCCGGCCAGGTCCGAGGATGAATCGGCGCCCTGCAGCACCGCGAGCGCATCCTTGGTGCGACCCTGCCCGTGCAGGCGCGAGGCGTACTCGACGGTGAGACTTTGGGCATGCGGGTTTCTCGACCGCAGCCGCTCGAGCCACTGCAATGCCCACCAGCGAAGGCCCGCGTTGGCGGCCTCCTCGATGAGCGCCAGCTCCACGACCGGGTCGTTCGGCGCCACGTCGAACGCCTCTTCGAGGTTCGCCCGGTAGCGCGCGGTCAGGCCCATCGACTGCTGGCGCCACGCCAGCTCGAGCAGCATGCGGGCCAGCAGCGGCTTGGCGCTGGCCCCCTCGCTGCGCGCCGCGTCGATGCCCCGCCGAAGCGCCTGCAGGCTCTCGCCCGGGTCACGCTCGACGAGTGCACGCATCCAGTGCGCCCGGGCCGAAGGCGCCTCCGCCTCGACGCGCCCCGCCAGGCTCACCGCCGTGCTGTCTTCGCGGTCGAACGGATGCACGGCCTGATAGAAGTGCAGCAGCGCCATGCCGTGGCGCTTGGCGGCCTTCGGCGGCGTCTTGTCGCCGAACTTGCCCTCGAGGGCCTCTCGCAGCGAGGCCACGGTGCGGCGCTCGGGCATCACGCCGTCCTTGGGCGTCCAGCCCTGCGGCACCGAGGCCCGGCTGTCGAGCCCCGCGATCGGGGACCCATCGGGCGCGCTCACCCGGACGAAGAAGCCCCATGCGCCCGACTGCGCAGACACCTTGATCAACAGCCGGTTCCAGCCGGCCTGCAGTCGCACCGCATGGGACTCCTGCAGCGGATGGGCGGCTCGGTACGCGCTGCCCCCTCCGGCCGACGCGCCATCGACCCAGACCTCGTAGGGGCCGCCGGTGCCGACGTGCAGCGCCGCGTCTTGGTCGCGGGGCACCCGCACCCACGCCGTGGCGTAGCCGGTGACGTCGGTGTTTGGGCGCAGGCGGTCGTCGAAGCTGACGTACCCACCGCGCGGCGCGTCCGCGTAGTCGATGACGCGCCACGGCAGCGGCTCGGTCGGCAGCTTGCCGGCGAAGGTCTGGTCCGACACGAAGGCCGTCGTCTCGGGGGGGTAGACCGCGGTTTCCCCCTTGCGGCTACCGTTGTCGAAGGGACCGACGATCTGCCAGCCGACGACGTAGCCCTCCGCGCGCAGCTGGTCCCGAGCGCCCTGCAGATCGCCGCGCGACTCGAGAATCCGGGCCTGCAGGAAGCGCGCATAGGAGCGCACGAGCGGGTGTCGCTTCGTGGACGAGGCGACGCCTTCGAGCAGCCGATCGAGCTCGGCGGGGTCGACATTGCCGTGGACCTCGCCGAGCAGCCCCAGCAAGGGCAGCACTGCGGCAGGGTCCTTGCCGCGGGCCTTGCTCAAGGCGCGGCGCCGGTCGTCGAGTTCTTGGTCCCAGCGGTTGAGACCCTTGGCGTGGGGCAGTTCGGCACCGGGCCCGGGCAGGGGCTTGGCGTCGACGCTTGGGGCCGTCGCGACGCCCGCGGCGAGGGCGAGAAGCTGGGCGAGACGACGAAGCCGAGAGGGCATCGGGCCACGCGCGCGGAGGTCGGGGGCGCTCACCCGGCCGAGTGTGGTACATGAGCAAACCCCGCGCCAAGCGCTGCGGGGGGCGTTCGTGACCTCCGTTGCACCCGCAGGCCGCAAAGGCCCTCGCGCTCACGCGTGCTCGGCGAGGACGATTGAGGTAGCCTCCGCCGCGATGAGTACGACGCCCACCGGCGCAGATCCGGAGCTGACCGCGGTCATTCCCGTCTTCAACGAGGTCGGGTCCATGCCGCAGATGCACAGTGAGCTCTCCGAGGGGCTCGCGCGCACCGGGCGCTCGTATGAGATCCTCTACATCAACGATGGCAGCAGCGACGGCACGACCGAGCTGCTCGACAAGCTCGCCGCCGCCGAGCCGGACAAGGTCGGGGTCATCCACTTCCGAAAGAACTTCGGCAAGTCGCCCGCGCTCAACGCCGGCTTCGAGCTCGCGCGCGGGGCGATCGTGCTCACCCTCGACGCCGACCTGCAGGATGACCCGGCGATGATCGAGCAGTTCGTCGAGCGGATCGAAGCCGGCGCCGACCTGGTCTCGGGCTGGAAGCAGCGCCGACACGACCCCATCGGCAAGACGGCGCCCTCCAAGATCTTCAACGGGGTCGTGCGCCGAATGAGCGGCGTGCAGCTGCGCGACTTCAACTGCGGCTTCAAAGCCTACCGCCGCGAGTGCATCGAGGAGCTCGCCGTGTACGGCGGCTTCCACCGGTTCCTTCCCGTCCTCGCCGGCGCGCGCGGGTTTCGGGTCGAGGAGCTCGTGGTCAACCACCGCCCGCGCGAGCACGGCGTGAGCAAGTTCGGCGTGAAGCGGTTCTTCGACGGCTTCTTGGACCTGCTGACCGTTCTCATGGTCACGCAGTTTCGAACCCGCCCGGTTCACTTCTTCGGCATCCTGGGCATCGTCAGCGGCGTCCTGGGCGTGGGTCTGCTGTCGTATCTGACGGTGCTCAAGTTCATGGGCGAGGCCATCGGCCACCGCCCGCTCCTGCTGCTCGGTGTGCTGCTCACCCTGACGGCGGTGCAGCTGATCGGTCTGGGCCTTGTGGGCGAACTGCTCGTACGGACCACGATCAAAAGCTCGGAGGTGTTCTCCGTGCGGCACACGTCGGGCTTCTTGGCCAAGGACGCGGTGCTCAGCCCCTCCCTGCCCCCGCAGGACGCTCGCCCCACCGAGGCGGCGACGCCGGCGGCTCCGGCCGTTGCGCCCGCGCCGTCGGAGTCCCCCGCTTCGTAGGCGCGCCGCGATGAAGTCCGTCGTGCAGCGCGTGACGTCGGCTTCGGTCGACGTCGAGGGAGAGCGGGTCGGAGAGATTGGGGTCGGCGTGCTGATCCTGCTCGGGGTCGAGCGTGGGGACACCGAGCGCGATGCCAAGATCCTCGCGAACAAGCTTGCCGGGCTGCGAATCTTCCGCGGTGACCGCCCGATGGACCGTGCCCTCTCCGACGTGGGCGGTTCCGCGCTGGTCGTCTCGCAGTTCACTCTCGCCGGGTCCGTCCGCAAGGGCCGTCGTCCTGGCTTCGAGGCCGCAGAGGATCCCGCCCGCGCAGATTCGCTCTATCAACATTTCTGTACGAGTCTCGCCTCGAATGATGTGCCAGTTCGAACGGGCCGTTTTGGAGCCAATATGCGGGTTCAGCTCGTAAACGACGGCCCCGTCACGCTTTTGGTCAACTGTCGCGATGGCGCGATCGTGTGACGGGAGCAGGTTCGCGACCGCAGCGCACATCGTCGCTGATGTCCGCCAAACCTAACGTGGTGGACCAAAACGGCGTTCCCCAGATCACATCCAGCAAGTACCCTGAAGATGTGACCCCGCAAATGGGCGCGGTCGCAGAAGGCGGGTTTGTTGTGCGGGCAACGTTCAAGTGGTTGGTGGTAGCGGCGAGTCTGAGCACGCTTTGCGGCTGTGCAGACGAAATGGAGACGTCCGACGGGGCGGAACTTCGGGGCGGGCAGGTTCCATTCTGGGAGGAACGACTGCATTTGCCCGACAACGGGCCGGTGGCCATCCACGATGGTGATGGGCCGCTGGTGCCCGAGTGCATCATCTGGGACATCGACGACTCCGACGACGACGTGTACGGCCTCTACGAGGGCCCCGTCTTCGACGACATCCTGGTGGCCAACGTCGAAGACAATCAAATCTTCGGCCCTGACGGCGGCCTCGAGTGCACCGCGTACGAAGAGAACGGGCTGTTCAAGCTCCGGGACGGACTCGACGGCGAGGTCCTCTTCACGGCCACCCCCGGTCGCTATGTCTTCCAAGGGGACGTACAACAGCTCCCCACACCCGGAAGCTACGCGTGGCACGTCCTGCTTTGGACGGACTTGGTCATCGAGTACTACGGTCCGCTGGTCTACGGTGGGCCGCGTGGTCAGCAGGCGCTGTTGGGCACCGCGGACCAGAAGCTTCACCGGGCGAACGCCATGCGGAAGCTGGCGATCGCGGCGATGTACGGGGCGGAGTGCGGCAGCGACGGTCCGCGGGTGATCGAAATGCCCCCCGAGGGTCCGCCCGGCGGCGCCCCGGCGAACTGACCGAGCGCACGAGCGTTCCCAGGGCGAGTCTTCAGGCTCGCCCGTTTTTTTTTTGGGCACTGCGGAGGCCGGTCACGTCGGCCCCGCGGGTCATTCGCCCTGCAGCAGCGCCAAGAACTCGGTGCCGGCGGTTCGCGCCGTCTTGCCGCTGGCCGCCGCGACGCTCCGCCGGGCGCTGTCGACCGCACCTTCAACACGCCCCTGCCCGTGCAGGACACGGGCCTGCTCCAGCAGGGCCGCGGACAAGTCGTCGTGCGTTTCGCCGAGCGTGTCCTTGAACGTTGCAACGGCGCTCTCGCACGACGCGAGCGCCTGCGGGTAGGCCCCCTGATGCCGGAGCGCGGTGCACAGCGTGCGAGACGCTCGGGCGGCGCCCAACCGATGCGGCTTGGAGGTGCCGTCGAAGGCGCGCAAAGCGGCTCGGGCCTCGCGCTCGGCCTCGGTATAGCGCTGCTTTTGGGTGAGCAGCGTCGCCATGTTGTTCAGCGTGCTGCCCAGCTTTTCGGCCTCGGATGCGTTCCGGTAGATCGCCGCCGCGCGTTCGTACTCCTCGAGCGCCGCTTCGTCCTTGCCACCCACCCGAGACAGGTGCGCCTTCGCGGCCCACAAGTCCCCAACCGCCGTGTGCTGCGGACCGAAGACCGCACGGCGAATCGTCATGGCGCGGTCGACCAGATCGATCGCCTCTTCGATCGCCGAAGGTCGCGAGGCCAGGACGTTGGCCAAGTTCTGCGCCACCTTGGCGACCCGGGGATGCATCGCGCCCAGCTCCGCCTCCCGAAGAGCGAGCGCCCGACGAAGGTACATCTCGGCCTCGGTCCGCTCGCCAAGCTGCGCGAGCGCGACCCCGAGGTTGTCGTAGAGCGACGCGAACCGTAGGTCCCCGGGCGGGTACGCCTTGTCCGCGGCGGTCAACGCCTCGCGCATGTAGCCGATGGCCTCGTCGAGTTCCCGGGCGGTCAACGCCGTCGCCCCCAGCGCCTTGGCCAGCTTTGCGCGCATCCCCGCGCTGTCTCCGGCGCGCGCCATGGCCGAGCGAGCTGCCCGCGCGACGCCCAGCGCCTCGGCGCGGTTGCGCTTGTGGACGCCCTGCACCTGGACCTGCGTGATCCAGGCCAGCGCCTCCAAGGACGGTTCGTCGGCTCGTGCGGCCAGCTCCGCAGCCTTGTCCAGCCGGTCCCCCGCAAGGTCGTAGTTGCCCGTTCGCCGGGCCGTGATGCCTGCGACGTACAGCGCCTGCGCGGTCGTGGGGTCATGACCGACCTCCAAGGCGGTCGCGAGCGCCTCGGTTGCGATGTCCTGGCCGGCGACGTAGCGACCGGCCTTCATCAGCGCCTCGGCGTCGTCGAGCCGCGCGAGCGTGGCGAGCACGACCTCACGCTGAGCAGGATCCGAGGGCAGCCGGCGCTGGCCTTCGGGGTCGGCCGTGATGCAGGCCTGCACGTCCTCGAGCGATGCCACCGCACCGACGGCACGTTCGACGACCGAGGCGTCGGCGTCTTCGAGGACCTGCACGAGCGCGCGCAGCTCTCCTTGGCGTTGGTCGAGGCAGCCCATGCGCACGTCCAGCGTCGTCTCCGACTGCTCACCGTGGACCCAGGTTGCCTCACAGACCCGCACGCGCGCGTCCACCCAGGCGGTCGCGTAGGCGTCCAGATCCTCGACGACCCGCTCGGCCGTGTAGGCAGCGTAGGCCGTGGCGGTGTTGCGCAGCGCGCCGTCGACGGCGCTGCGCGTCGCCTCGTCCCAGATGCCGTCGAGGCGCCGCTGGGCGCCCCGGCACAGCTCGTCTTCGCCCTGCAGCGCGACGGCGCCGAACCCTGCCGCCGCGCCCACCAGCGTCACCAGGCCAGCGGCGGTGAAAATCTTGCGACGGCGGACGGCCGGGTCGGCCCGCAGCGCCCCCAAAAGCGCGTCCATCGTGGGGTAGCGGTCCGCGGGGGTCGGCGAGAGGGACCGCCGAAACGCCCGCAGGACCCACGCCGGCACGTCGGTGTCCTTCGGAGGATCGAGAACCCGCCCCCGCGCCGCGTCTCGCGAGTGAGAGTCGGCCCGATAGGGCAGCCTGTTGTAGAGCGCCTCGTACAGCGCGACCGCAAAGCTGAACTGGTCCGTCGCGGGGCCAACCGACTTGCCGCGTCGCTGCTCGGGAGCCATGTAGGCCGGCGTCCCGACGATGCGCCCGGCCATCGTCAGCTTCATGTCGCTCGCGGACTGCACGACCTGCATGATGTCGTCCGCCCCGATGTCGCTTCGCGAGTCTTCGGAGTCGGTCGAGTCGCTGGCGCTGTCGCTCTTGGCCAGCCCGAAATCCAACACGCGCACGCGACCGTCTTCGCCGACCAGCACGTTTGCCGGCTTGAAGTCGCGGTGGGTGATGCCAGCCTTGTGCGCCGAGGCAAGCCCTCGACCGGCGTCATCGAACGCCTGCAGGATCTGCTTCCATCCGGGCTTCTCGTCGTTGACCCATTCGCTGATCGTGCGGCCTTGCACGAACTCCATCGCCATGAAGATGCGCCCGTCGGGCGTCGTGTCGACGTCGTGGACGGTGACGATGTTGGGGTGGCTGAGCTTGGCAAGCGACTGGGCTTCCCGGACGAGCCGCGCGCGACCGGTCGAGCCTCGCTTAGTGTTGTGACCAACGCGTCGAAGCAGCTTTAGCGCAACCTTGCGGTCAAGCTTGGGATCGTAGGCCGTGCAGACCACCCCCATGCCGCCGACGCCGAGCACGTCCAGCACGACGTAGCGACCGACCTTGGACGGCGCGCCGCTGGGTCCGCTCTCGGGAAGCAGGAATGGGCTGGGCGCGTCGGGGTCGGCCGTGCGCGCGTCCTCATCGCGCAGGTCCTCCTCGGGATAAATGCGTGTCGTGCTGGAGGGACCCCCAGGCAATGCACACGCCTCCCCACTGCCCGAACCCGCCAACCTCCCGATCTTGCCTGTCCGGCCGGCCGCGTTCAATACCTGCGATGGACCGCGCCCTAGAAGGAGACCCTACGCATCACGAACCTGGGCAACCGTCGAATCACCCACATCACCCAACCCCAGATTCCAGGCGCGTACACCATGGCCGCGCGACGATCGATCGCGGCGAGGACCCGCGTGGCCACAGGCTCGGGCTCTCCGGCGAACGGGGGCGGTTGCAAGCCATCGGTCATGCCGGTCCGCACGAAGCCCGGTTTCACGCACAGGGTCACGAGTCCTTCACTGCGGTAGCGGTGGTCCAACCCTTCGAGATAGGCCGATAAACCCGCTTTGGTGGCACCGTAAAGCACAACGGGCGTGCGACCGCGGTCTCCGGCGACCGACGAAAAGACGCAAAGCGTCCCGCCGCCTCGACGCATCAGGTGCGCCCTCGCGTGCTCGCAGAACAGGACGGTGTGGCTAAAGTTCACGGTGAGCAGCGCGCGCAGTCGCTCTCGATCCGCCTCGAGGTCCTCCTGCGTCCCGAAGAGTCCGGCCGTGACGACGACGGTGTCGAAGCCCCCGAGTGCCGCGTCGGCGGCGGCCAGAGCGTCCGAAAATGAGTCGGGGTCCGCCAGGTCGCACAAGGCGTGGCCCACGGCCCCCTGGTTCGGATGACGCTGCGTGCAGTCCGCCGCCGAGCGCTCGAGGTCGTCGGCGTTGCGCCCGAGCAGAAACACCGCGTCGCCGCGCGCACTCATCTGCCGCGCGAGCGCGCGGCCCATGCCCTTGGTCGCTCCGAGGATGACGGCCTTCATGACCGCGGAGCATACACGCGACGGCGCCCGGATCGTCGCGGCAACGGTCCGCGTCGCGCCGATGGTGTTCGCCGGGAATTCGAAGGTCCGCGGGGCTCGCCCGCTCGAATTGGGCGCTCTGCTACGCTGCCCGCGAGATGCCGCAGAACGCCGCCGTTCGCCCCGAGCCTACCGTGCAGCGCAAGGCTGCGATCGCCTACGCAGGGGCCCGCGATTACAAGGGCATGGTCGACGTTCGGCCGATCGAGAACTTCGATCTCAACCGGACGATCTTTCAAACGCTCGAGAGCGCCGCCGCCCGCTACATCGTCAAGCACCGCGTGGGCAAGGACGTCCACTGGCATCGTCAAGCCGAGGCCGACGTTCAGGCCGCCTATGACGATGCCACCGCAGGTTTGGAGCTTCCCGCGGTGCCCGAGGACCTCACCCGATTTCTCGTCGAAGAGTGCGACTTCGACGTCGAGCATGCGGACGGCTCGTTCCTCGACCACCTGTACTTCTGCTTCGAGTACACCGCGAAGCACTACCCCGCAGGCAGTCCCCTCGTGATGCTGCTGCACAGCATCTTGGGAACGGGCACGAACACCTTCGCCATGGAGGCGAAGAAGATTCCGCAGCTGCAGGCGCTGTTGAGCCCGTCGGACTTTCTGCAGGTGGCCGCGTTCCCAACCCTGCTGCGGCTGCTGTACGCGGGGGCGCTTCGCGACGAGCTGCGCGCCAACGTCGGGCGCGCGCTGAAGAGCATCACGATGCATCGGGTCATCGACAACGCGTCGCTTGAGCTCGACGGCGAGGCGTTCTGGGAGGCGATGAACTACCAGCTCATCCACCTCGTGGACTTCATCCCCGTCGCGAACTGGTCGGCGCATCGCAGCGACAACTCGTACGTGCTCTTCCGCGACGTCTTCGACCTGATGGACCGCAGCAACCGCATCGAAGCAAACGTCGTCTTCCGGGAGCCCGCGCGTGGCCCCAAGCTGCAGGGGGAAGCGGCAACCGTGGGCACGTGGCTCACCACGCTGATCCCCGTCGGCGTGACCGAGACGATGACCGCCCGATCGGTCCAGCGCTTCTCCGAGCGGTGCGGACACTCGCTGGACTACAGCGTGACCTGGGGTTGACCGGGCCTGAGGCCCGCCCCCCCTTATGGCCGCCTCGCTACGGCGCCTCGCCGACAGTGGCGGGGTCGCCGAGCATGCGGACGGACTGCGCGCTGCGGAAGCGAAGCTCGGGGTCCCAGCGCTTGCGCACCTCTTGAAACGCCTGCAGGCGCGGCTCCATCGCGGCGAAGTGCTCGGCGCGGGTGAAGTTGTCCTTGGTGAGGTAGATGCGCCCACCGTCGGCAATGACGTGCTCGTTCAGCGCGTCGATCAGCTGCTGCGTGTCGTCGCGAACGGCGATGTCCAGCGCGATGGAAATGCCGTCCATCGGGAATGAGAGCATGCCCCTGCCCTCCTTGCCGCAGTCCTTGATGACGCACAGGAACGAGGCGCCGCCCTTGTTCGAGAGCAGCTCCAAGAAGCGTCGCGCGGCATCGGGACCGGCCGACTTGGGCAACACGCACTGGTACTGCGTGAACCCCTTGGGGCCGTAGATGCGGTTCCAGTGGTGGATGGCATCCAGCGGCCAGAAGAACGCCTCGGGGTGGACGATGCCCTTCTTCTCTTTTTGGATGTGGGCCCAGTAGTACAGCTCGTTGAAGGCCCGCACCGACAGCGGGTTCAGGGCAAACTGCGGGAACACGAACGGCACGGCCGGGCGCGTCTTGGGCGAAGGAAACGCCTTGGGCGCTTCCTCGGCGGTGGCCCAGCGACCGCGCATGAGGATGCCGCGTCCGAGCTTGTTGCCGCCCGAGAGGCAGTCGATCCAGCCCATCGTCATCGGCCAGTTTTCGGCGGCGTCGGCGAGCCCCTTCATGAACTCGTCGATGTTCGGCACGCGGACGCTCTCCTTGTAGATCCACGGCGAGGGCACCTTCACCATCGAGAACTCCACCTCGAGGATGTGGCCGGTCAGGCCCATGCCGCCGACGGTCGCCCAGAACAGATCCGGATGCTGCTCGGGGCTGCATTCGAGGATGGTGCCGTCGGCCACGCGCATCTTCAGCGACCGGACGTGCTCGCCGAACGTGCCGTCGCAGTGATGGTTCTTGCCGTGGACGTCCGAGGCGACCATGCCGCCCAGCGTGACGAAGGTGGTCCCCGGCGTGACCGGGACGAAGTAGCCGCGCGGAAAGTACAGCCGCAGCAGCTCGCGTAGCGACAGGCCCGCCTCGGCCCGCATGAGCAGGGTCTCGGGGTCGAACGAGAGGATTCGGTCGGCCAGCGTGGTGCAGGCCACCGCCCCCACGCCCGGCGGAGGCAAGGAGGAGTCGCCGTACGAGCGCCCCAGGCCCCGACACAGGACCGCATCCCGCGTGAGCCGCTCGAGATTCTCATCTCGAATCTCCCGCCCTGGGGCCATCACGCGGCCCCAGCCGGCGATTGTGCTCGGTTCGGCCTCGGTGGGCTTCACGAGGGCAGCGGTCGGCTGCGGCGGGGCGGGCGGCACCGAAGGGGCGTCCATCGACGGGAGCCTAGCACCACCCCTGCCCTGCGGCCCTGCGCCTGGAGCGAGCGGCAGCAGGACGCTCCTGAGCGGTCCACCGCGCGACGCCGAACGGCGCCCGACCCAGCTACAGCGGAACGTCGCGCTCCATCGCCGCGGGCGCTCGGGCCTCGATGGCGGGCGCGGCTGCCGGCGGGGTTGCGCGGCGCGGGTCGTCGCCAGCGAGGTGGACGGTCGTGGTGGGGAACGCGAAGTCGAGATCGAGGCCCTTCATCGACTCCATCACCCGCAGCATGAAGTCCTGACGGATCTGCATGTGCTCGGCCCAGTTGGTGGTGCGGGTGAACAGGTAGCAGAAGATGTCCAGGCTCGACGGACCGAAGTCGTAGAAGTTCACCAGATAGAAGTCCTGGTGGAGCCGGTCGTCGTTCTTGATGATCGTCCGGATCGCCTTGACCGCCTGCCGCATTGTGTCGGGCGTGGTGTCGTAGGTCAGGCCGATCGTCATCTTGATCCGCCGCTTCTTCATGCGGGACCAGTTGTTGATCGGGCTGGTCGTGAAGGTGGCGTTGGGGATGGTGATCAGCGCGTTGGCGAAGGTCCGGATCCGCGTGACGCGAATGCCGACCGTCTCGACCGTGCCCTCGACCTCGCCCACCTCGACCCAGTCGCCGATCTGAAAGGGCCGGTCGACGAAGATCACGATCGACCCGAAGAAGTTCGCGACCGTGTCCTTCGACGCGAACGCCAGGGCGGCGCCCCCGAGTCCGAAGCCCGCCAGAAGCGAGGACACCGAGTACCCGAGATTCTGGACCACCATCACCACGCCGGCGATGATCAAGAACGCGGTGGCCGCCTTGCGCGTGATCGGGACGAGCTGGTCGTCGAAGGTCCCCTCGGTTTTGCCGGCGCGCTCGCTCCACACGTCGGTCGTGCCGTGAACGACGCGAACGCCCAGCCACGTGGCCACCACGATCGTCGCGCCCAAGAACAGGCGATCGACGAGCATGTCCAGGTCCATCACGGTGACCGCGTCCAGGGGCATGGCCCTCAGCGCGACCCACATGCCGGCCACCCGCAGCATCCACGCGGCCGGCCGCGCAAAGGCGGTCACGATGGCCCGACGCATGGACCCGGTCGGGGTCTTGCCGCTGAGTCGGTCGAGGGCGCCCTCGATGACGCGGCCGCCCGCGAAGCCGAGCGTGACCGCCACGAACGCGACGAGCAGCTGCTGCACGCTGACGCCGGCCACCGAGTAGGCCAACAACGAGTCGAGTCCCGCCATCGCCGCCAGCGTGCCACAGACGGCGGCGCCGGGCTTCCCCTCCGCTCACGCGCGAGCGCGAGCGCGAGTGCGGGCCGCCTCAGACCACCGAGAGATGGCGCTTGGCCGCGGGCGCGTCCAGCTCGTCCTCGAAGAAGAACCGCTCCGCGCCGAAGGCAGGCTTCAGCTGCGAGAGCCAGGTCGCCTCGGGGTCGTATTTCGCGAAGAACGGGCGCCGAACCCAGTCGGCGTTGCGTCCCTGGAGGAACTGCAGGCAGAAGACCTTCTCGCCCGCGACCTCGGCCACGCCGTCGACCATCACCTTGCCGGGGAACGCCGACATCGACGGACCGCGCACGGTTCGGGCCAGCCCCGACACCTGCGTGTATGCCTCGTGGAAGATCTCCCACGCCCGGACGAGCGGAACCTCGAAGTACGCCTTGGGGCCCGTGTCCCGCTCGACGAACATGTAGTACGGGATGGCGCCCAGGTTGACGCCCGTCCGCCACAGGTCGGCCCAGGCGTTCGGGTCGTCGTTGACGTGGCGAATGAGCGGAGACTGCATCCGCACGTTGGCACCCGTGCTGCGAATCCGCCGAACCGCCTGCTGGGCGACCTCGGTGGAGAGCTCCCGCGGGTGGTTGTAGTGGCCCATGATCGCCAGGTGCTTGCCGGCGGCAGTCACCTTTTCGAACAGGCGCATCAGGTCATCGGCGTCCTTGTCGGAGACGAAACGATGCGGCCAGTACGCCACGGCCTTGGTGCCGATACGGATCGAGCGGATGTGATCGAAGTCGGGGTGCAGCAGCGGCTCGATGTATGCAGACACCGTCTTCGTCCGCATCGTCATCGGGTCGCCGCCGGTGATCAGGACGTCGGACACCTCTTTGTGGGCGCGCAGGTAGTCCTGCAGATCCGTGGTCTCCTGAACCTGAAACTTGAGGTCGCTCAGACCGACGAACTGTGCCCAGCGGAAGCAGAAGGTGCAGTACGCGTGACAGGTCTGTCCCTGGCTGGGGAACAGCAGCACCGTCTCGGCGTACTTGTGCTGCAGCCCCGGAAGCGGCCGCCCATCGAGGTGCGGGACGTTGTGCGTCATCTGGCCCGCAGGATGCGGATTGAGGCGTCGGCGAATCGCGTTGGCGACCGAGGTGACCTCGGACTTCGGCGCCCCTGCCCGCAGCATCTGCGCAAGCTTGTCGTAGTCCGCATCGGCGAGCATGCCCTTCTGGACGAACGTGAGCTGGTACATCGGGTCGTCCGGCACCTTGTCCCAGTCGATGAGTTCATCCATCACGTAGGCGTTCGTGCGAAACGGCAGGACGCTCGACACCACATCGATGGCCTCCCGAATCTCCGGCGCCAGCTTGTCCCACTGCGGCATCTTTTGGATGTTCTTCTGCGTGAGCGCGCGAAATCGCGGGGCTTCGGTGGTGGAGGGAGCAGCGTGCGTCATGGGTGAGGGCCTTTTCTTCCCCAGGCGTGGGGAACAATCCGCCGGGGCGCGGCGGGTGCGGCCGCTCCACAGGCCCGGACGGCGCGTGGAGCAGCGATGGGTGGTGAAGAGAGCGGATCCGCGAGGGGCTGCCTGCGGTGCCGGGCCCGAAAGCTCGCGCATTCAAGCGGAGCGGTGAGCGACGGCGCCATTCGCGGCACGGCGAAGCCCGTCCGGCCCCGCCCAAACCTTCACGATCGAGCGAAGTGTCCGGAAAATTACGAGAAAAATCAAGCACACTCCTCGGGCCATGCAAGAGACCGAGGCACCGCCCCCAACCGAGCCCGTCTGTGTCTTATTCGCAACGATCGACGCGGAGCACGCCGACGCGTTTGCGCGCGCGGCGTGCGAGAAGCGCCTCGTCGCGTGCGTGAACATGCTCCCGGGGGCGCGGTCGCTCTACTGGTGGAAGAGCGAGCTGTGCGAAGACGCCGAGGTCGTGCTCTGGATGGAGACACGTGCGCGTGACGTCGAGGCCTGCATTGCGTCCCTCGCCGCGCTGCACCCGTACGACACGCCCAAGATCATCGCGCTATCCCCGGGGGCCGTTTGGCCCCCGTACCAGCGCTGGTGTGTCGAACAGGTGACGCGCGACGTCCCGTAGGCCGCCGGCCTACTTCTTCTTCTCGGGCTTCGGCTCGAACTCGATCGCCCGGACCTCGAAGCCCGACAGCGCCTCGTCCACGACGATCTCGAACTGCCCGACCTTTGCGGCCGCCCAGACGTCGTCGCGAACCGGTGCCAGGTCGTCGAGCAGCGCCTGCGGAGCCGCGAGCTGCATGCTCGTGATGCCCCGCGCCACGCCGACGTTGGCCGCCGTCTTGCTGCGGTTGATCGCGCCGAGGCACGCGGTTGCAGCGTCGAAGCTGCCCGCACGCTGTGGGCCTGCAATGCCCTCAAACAACGCCGCGCTTGGCCAGTCCGCTGCGTGAATGCTCGGCGCGTCGCGCTCTTCGGCGAACGCCCAGCCCCACACGGTCTCGGTGATGTACGGCAACACCGGCGCGAACAGGCGAAGCAAGACCTCGAGGCCTAGTCGCAGCGCGGCCACGGCGGAAGCGCGGCCCTCGGGGTCGTCCTCGCTGCGGGCGCGCACCTTGGCCAGCTCGAGGTAGCTGTCCGTGAAGCTCGACCAGAAGAACGTCTCGGTGGCCTTGAGCGCGGGCGAGAACTCGAACGCCTCGAACGACTTGGTCGCCTCGTCGACGACCCGCTGAAGCGCCGCGAGGAAGCCTTTGTCGAGCTCGCGCGTGATCGGCCCCTTGGGCGCCTCCTGCATGAGCGCGAACTTGGACGCGTTGTAGAGCTTGGTGACCAGGCGCTTGCCGGTCTTGAACATGTTCTCGTCGAACGCCGTGTCGACGCCCAGGCGGGCGTTGGCGGACCAGTAGCGCACGCCGTCGGCGGTGAACTTGTCCATCAGCTCGTGCGGGGTGAGGCCCTTGGCCCCGCCCTTGGACTTGGAAATCTTGTCCTTGCCCTGCACGACCCAGCCGCTGATCACCACGTTGTGCCAAGGCACCTGGCCTTCGTGCAGCATGGCCTTGGCGATCGTGTAGAAGGCCCAGGTTCGGATGATTTCGTGCGCCTGCGGGCGCATGTCCGCCGGGAACAGGCGACCGTGGCGCTCGTCGTCGATGCCCCAGTGCGAGCTGATCTCGGGGGTCATCGAGCTGGTGAACCAGGTGTCGAACACGTCCGACTCGGCGACGAATCCGCCCGGCTGGCCGCGCTGTGCCTCTTCGAAGCCTGCGGGCACGCCGGTCGTGGGGTCGACGGGAAGCTGCTCGGGGGCGGCCAGCAGCGGGTCGGCGTAGTCGGGCTGGCCCTGCTCGTCGAGCCGGTACCACATCGGGAACGGCACGCCGAAGTAGCGCTGGCGGCTGATGCACCAGTCGAACTGCAGGTTCTCGGTCCACAGCGAGAAGCGGTCGCGCATGAACGCGGGGTGCCACTGCACCTGCTCCCCGCGGGCGAGCAGGTCGGACTTCTTGTCCATCAAGCGGCAGAACCACTGGCGCGTGGGGATGAACTCGAGCGGGCGGTCGCCCTTCTCGAAGAACTTCACCGCGTGGTTGATCGGCTTCTGCGCGCGCAGCGGGGCCTGCCCACCCTCAGGAGCTTCGCCGAGCATCTCGAGGATGCGCTTGCGAGCCTGCTCGGGGCGCTTGCCGGCCACTTCGGCGTAGTTGCGGTTGGCCGCCTCGGCGTCGAGGCTCTCCCAGCCTTCGGTGCCGTACTCGATCTGCAGGAGCCGGCCGCGACGGCCGATGACTTGGCGCAGCGGCAGCGTCTCATCGCGCCACCACTGCACGTCGGTCTGATCACCGAACGTGCAGATCATGAGAATGCCGGTGCCCTTCTCCATGTCGACGACGTCGCTGGGGAAGATGCGCACGGGCACGTTGAAGAGCGGCGTGACGGCTCGCTTGCCGAACAGGTGCTTGTACCGCTCGTCGTCGGGGTGCGCCGTCACGGCCACGCACGCGGGCAACAGCTCGGGGCGGGTGGTGGCGATGATGAACTCCTCGTCGGAGCCCTCGACCTTGAACGCGATGTCGTTGAACGTGCTGGCGAGGTCGCGGTCTTCGAGCTCGGCTTGCGCGACGGCGGTCTGAAAGTCCACGTCCCACAGCGTGGGCGCGTCGGAGCTGTACAGGTGCCCCTTGGCCATCAGGTCCAAGAAGCTCAGCTGCGCAACCTTGCGGCAGTGGCCACCCACGGTGGAGTACTCCTGCCGCCAGTCCACCGAGAGGCCCAGCCGCTGCCACAGCGCGAGGTAGGCCTTCTCGTCCTCCTTGGTGAGCGTCTCGCAGGCCTCGATGAAGTTGGGCCGCGACAGCATGCGCGGCGGCTTCTTCTTCACCTTGGAGCTGGCCTTCTCCAGCTCCACGCCCTCTTCGTACGGGAGCGAGGGGTCGCAGCGCACGTGATAGTGATTCTGCACCCGGCGCTCGGTGGGCAGGCCGTTGTCGTCCCAGCCCATCGGATAGAAGATGTTCAGCCCGCGCATCCGCTTGTAGCGGACCACCACGTCGGTGTGCGTGTAGCTGAAGACGTGCCCGATGTGCAGGTTGCCCGAGACCGTCGGCGGCGGCGTGTCGACGATGAACGTCTCGTCGCGCGGACGGCTGGGGTCGTAGTGGTACAGCCCCGCGGCCTCCCAGCGGGCGGTCAGCGCCTGCTCGACGTTCTCGGCGTCGAAGTGCTTGGGGAGCGCTTGGGGGTCGATCGTGCGGTACGAATCGCTCATCGGAAGAGCCCGAACCTACCCCCCGCGGATGCGGCACACAACCGCCGCCGCACGGCGGATTCGCGGCCCTTCAGGGGTTGGACGGGAGCACCGCGACGGCCTCACCGAAGGCGTCGGTCGCCGCGACGTCGGGCGATCCGTCGTTGTTGAAGTCGCCCACGACCAGCTCCAGCGGGCTCAGGCCGACGAACAGCTCGAGCTCACTGAAGGTGCCGTCGTCGTTCTCGGTGACGATGGAAACGGTGCCCGCGTCGCGCGCAACCGAGACGAGATCGGGCCTGCCGTCCGCGTTCATGTCGGCCGCGGTGGAGCTGTAGGGGCCCTGGCCCACCGGGAGCGCCACGAACGGCATAAAGTCACCGTCGCCCTGCCCTCGCACCAAACTGACCAGCTGGGCGTCGAAGCTCGGCGCGAGCACGTCCTTGGCGCCGTCGTCGTCGAAGTCCACCACCTCGACCGAGCGCGGCGCTGAGGCGACCGTGTGCCCTACCGCCGGGCCGAAGGTGCCGTCGCCCCCCCCCAGCAGTACGTCGATGGTCGTGCCCCCGAAGATTGGCACGACGACGTCGACGTGCTCATCCCCGTTGAAGTCGCCCACGGCCACGTCGTACGGCCGGGGCCCCACCGCAAAGCCGGTCGCGCTGTCGAAGGTGCCGTCGCCGAGGCCGAGCATCACCTCGACGCTGTTGGAGTCTTCGCCGGCCGCGACGAGGTCGACCACGCCGTCTTCATCGACGTCGGCGGCCGCGACCGCGCGCGTGCCCATCCCGCCGGGCTCGGGCTGCTGCGCCCCCCACTCCGCCTCGTCCTGACGGTACACGCCGACGTAGTTGGTGCCGATGTTCGCCACGGCGACGTCGAGGTCGTCATCCCCGTCGAGGTCGGCAACCGCGATCCCACGGGGCTGAAAGCCCGCCGCGAGCGACGCGACGACCTCCATCTCGCCCGTGCCGTCGCCGTGCAGGATCGTGACCGCCGTCGTGCCGGTTGCCGCGACGGCGAGGTCGAGGTTGCCATCGCCATCGAAGTCCCCGGCATCGATACCGGAGGGAGACCCCCCCACGCCGGTGATCGCGATGACGTCCCCGAAGCACAGCTCGCCGGGCTCGTGGACCCCATCTCCGCAGACCGCCGATCCGCCGGTGCTGCTGGAGCTGCTCTCGCTCGAGCTGGAGCTGCCGCCCGTGCTGGAGCTGACCGGCTGCGCGGTCGTGCCGGAGACCGCATCCTCGCCGCTGCTCGTTGCGTCGACGCCCGAGGACGACGATGACGGGGCGGCCCCGGAGGAGCCTGCGGCCGCACCCTCCCCATCGTCCCCACAGCCGGCGACCAGCAGCGCGGCGGCGAGGAGTCGCTTCACGAGGGCAGCTCCGAGACGTCCATCTTCAGCGTGTGGACCAAGAAGCCCCACAGGTCCGCCCACTCCTCGATGCGCTTGGCCGTCGGCTTGCCCGCGCCGTGTCCTGCACGCACGTCGATGCGGATCAGCACCGGGTTGTCCCCAGCGTGGGCGTGCTGCAGCGCCGCCGCGAACTTGTAGCTGTGCGCGGGAAGCACCCGGTCGTCGTGGTCGGCCGTGTAGACCATCGTGGCGGGGTACTGCACGCCCTCTTCGAGGTTGTGATACGGCGAGTAGGCGTAGAGCGCCTCGAACTGCTTGGGGTCCTGCGGCGAGCCGTAGTCGCTCTCCCAGGCCCAGCCGATGGTGAACTTGTTGAAGCGCAGCATGTCCATCACGCCCACGCCCGGAAGCGCGGCCGCGAACAGCTCGGGGCGCTGGGTCATCGTGGCGCCGACGAGCAGGCCGCCGTTGCTGCGGCCACCGATCGACAGGTGCTCGGACGTCGTCCAGCCCTGCGCGATGAGGTACTGGGCCGCCGCGATGAAGTCGTCGAAGACGTTCTGCTTCTCCAGCTTGGTGCCGGCTTGGTGCCACGCCTCGCCGAACTCCCCGCCCCCGCGAAGGTTGGGCATCGCGAACACGCCGCCCATCTCCATCCACACGAGATTGGGCACCGAAAACGACGGCGTCAGCGGGATGTTGAACCCGCCGTAGCCGTACAGGTACGTGGGGTTGTCGCCGGTGGGCTTGATGCCCTTCTTGTGGGCGATGAACATCGGTACCTTCGTGCCGTCGGCACTGGGATAGAAGACCTGCGAGACGACGAAGTCCTCGGGGTTGAACGCAACCTTGGGCGCCTTGAAGGTGGTGACGTCCCCGCTGGCGACGTCGAGCCCGTAGACGGTCCCCGGCGTCGCAAAGCTCGTGAACGAAAAGTAGGCTTCGGTGCGCTCTTCGTCCCCCAGCACGCCGCTGGCCGTCCCCAGGCCCGGCAGCGCCACGTCGCGCTCGTGCTTGCCCGACAGCGCATGGATGGACACCTTGCTGCGCGCCTGGTCCAGGTAGCTGAGCACCAATCGGCCGCCGATGATGCTGGCGCCGCGAAGCGTGGCGTCGGCCTGGGCAACCCGCTCCTGCCAGTGCTCACGACCGGGCTTGTTGATATCGATCGCGATGATGCGGCCGCGGGGCGCGTCGTCGTTGGTGCGGAACAGCAGCGTGGTGCCCTCGTTGCCAATGAAGCTGTAGGCCGCCTTGAAGTCGGGCAGCAGCTCGACGAACGCGGGTGCCTTGGCGCGCTTCTTCTTTTTCGGCGGCTGCAGGTCGCGGACGATGATCGACTTCTTCGGGTCGGTGCCCAGCCGCACGGTGATGATCAGGAAGCGGCCGTCGTGGCTCACGGCGCCGTCGAACCCCCATTCCTTGTGGTCGGGACGCTCGTAGACGAGCACGTCCTTGCTCTGGGGCTCACCGAGCGTGTGGTAGTAGAGCTTTTGGTCGTAGTTGAGCTGCTCGAGCTCGTCGCCCTGCTTCGCCTCGGGATAGCGGGCGTAGTAGAAGCCCTTGCCGTCGGGCGTCCAGGACGCGTAGGCGAACTTGATCGAGCGCAGCTCGTCCCCGGTGTCTTTACCCGTGGCCACGTCCCGCACGCGCCAGGTCTGCCAGTCCGAGCCGGCCTCCGAGACGCCGTAGGCGAGGTACTTGCCGTCCTTGCTGGGCCAGGTCCCTGAGAGCGCGACGGTGCCGTCGTCCGAGAGCGTGTTGGGGTCGAGCAGGACCTTGGGCGCATCGGTGGGGCTCTTCATCGTGTAAAGCACCGACTGGTTCTGCAGCCCGTCGTTGCGACTGACGAAGTACACGTCACCTTTGCGGCGCGGCACGCCCCAGCGCTCGTAGTCCCACAGCGTGGTCAGCCGCTTGCGCAGCGCGTCGCGGGCGTCGATGTCTTCGAGGTAGCCGAACGTCACCTCGTTCTGGGCCTTGACCCAGGCCTGCGTCTGGTCGCTGTCGATGTTCTCGAGCCAGCGGTACGGGTCCGCGACCGAGACGCCGTGATAGGTGTCGACGTGGTCGACGCGCGCGGCGTCTGGGTACGTCAGCGCGGCCGTGGTGGGCGCGGCCGCAGCCGGCGTCGCGTCCGGGCTGGCCGGCTCCGCGAGGGTGGAGTCTTGCTTGTTGCACGCGGCCACGGTCAGCAGCGAGCAGGCCCACAGGAAGAGCGAACGACGCACGGCCGTCGTTGTAGCTGCCGTCCTGCCCGGCTCACAAGCGCCACGGGTCCGCGTGCGGAACCGGCAGGTCACGCACCGCCTCGACGTCGAAATCCGCCACCAGCGCCCGCGCCTCGACGCGCTCCACGCCCGCCTCGACGAGCCCGACGGTGCGCGCCAGCCATGCGACCACGCGACGCGGATCCTCGCCAGCCTGCCGGAGCGCGGCGACATCCGGCGCCCCGTGTCGCTTGCTGAGCTTTTCACCGTCGGGGCCGCGCACCAGCGGGACGTGGGCGTACGTCGGCACCGGCAGCCCCAGGGCCCGTGCCAGCCCGACGTGTCGCGGCGTACTCGACCACAGGTCGGCGCCCCGAAGCACGTGGGTGATCTCCATCGCGCCGTCGTCGACCACGACCGCCAGGTTGTAGGCCCAGTCGCCATCGGTGCGGCGAAGCATGAAGCAGCCGGCCTCGTCGGCGAGGTGCTCCGAGGCGGCGCCCTGCAGCGCGTCGCACACCGACACCACGGTCGCCGGCGGACGCCACCGCACGCTCGTCGGGCGCTCCGGGTGCGTCGGACCGTCCAAGCAGGTCAACGGATAAACCGGCTCGACCCCGCTCGTGACGGCCGCCGCGGCGCGAACCTCCTTGCGGGTACACGTGCAGCGGAACGTGTCGAGCTGGGCGAGCGCCGCCGTGTAGTGAGCGCCCCGCTTCGACTGCTGGTACGGACCGTGGGGGCCCCCGACGTCCGGCCCCTCGTCCCAGTTGAGCCCCAGCCAGCGCAGGTCTTCGAGCAGCGTGGCCTCGAAGTGGGGACGTGAGCGCCCCGAATCGACGTCCTCGATCCGCATCACGAAGGTCCCGCCCGCCGCGCGAACCTGGAGCCAGGCCAGCAGCGCCGTCCGGACGTTGCCCAGGTGGAGGCGACCGGTCGGGCTCGGCGCGTAGCGTCCACGCATCGCGAGCAGGCTCGCACGACGTCCGCGACGCCACCAGGGCCCCCGCGCGCAACCCCGGCACACCTGGTACCGTCCAGGTTCCGTGTCGTCCGACCAGGCAACGCGACCGATGGCCGAGTCCGCGGCCACGGGCTCCGCTGTGCAGGCCCCCGCCCCCGTGCGGACCGGGCAGCTGGTCGACCGGTACGTGCTGTTGGACCCCCTGGGCGCAGGCGGCGAAGGCAGCGTATACGCCGCGTTCGACACCGAACTCGAGCGAAAGATCGCGCTGAAGCTGCTCGCGCAGGGAGCTTCGAGCGCGCGGGCCCGCCGTGAAGCGCGGGCGCTGGCCAAGCTGGATCACCCGAACGTCGTCGCGATCTACGACGTCGGCACGAGCGACGCGCAGCCCTACATCGCGATGGAGCTGATGGCCCCGACCTCGTTCGAGGCGTGGTGCCGGACCGTGACGCCGGCCGAAGTCCTCGGCGCCCTGTTGGGCGTGGCCGAAGCGATTGGTGCGGCCCACGAGGCGGGTATCGTTCACGGGGACATCAAGCCGAGCAACGTGCTTCGGTCGCTGCGCGGAGACACGAAGCTCTCCGACTTCGGGGTCGCGCGGGCCCTCGACGATGCGGCAACGGGCCTGGCCGGCACGCGGGCGTACATGGCCCCCGAGTTGTTCACGGGGACGCCGTCGGGCCAGGCGTCCGATCAGTACGCGTTCTGCCTCACCGCGTGGGTCGCCGTGCACGGTCACCACCCCATCCACGAAGGCGGGCCCGAGACCGTGCCGACCGGCCTCGAGGGTCCGACCCTGCGCACCGGCGGGGACACCGAAGACGGCGACGGCAGCTTGGTCTGGCAGGCCGAGGGCGTCCCGGCCCCGTCGGTCGCGGCCTTGCTGCGCGGCCTGGACCCCGACCCCAGCCGGCGCTGGCCGAGCATGCAGGCGCTGGTCGAGGCCCTGCGACCGCCCGCGACCGATCCACGAACCCGGGTTGGCGCATTCGCCATCGGCGGCAGCGTGGTCGCGGTGGGCGGAATGCTCCTCGGTGGAGCGCTCGGCGACCCCCACGACGATGCACCACCATGCGCCTCCGCCCGCGCGCCAATGGAGGAACGCTGGACGCCCGAGCGCCGGTCCGCTGCGCTCGCGCCCCTGCAGAGTCCAGGCTTCGAACAGGTGTTCACCTCGGTCGGCGCCGCGCTCGACGATTATGCCCAAGCATGGAGCGCGCAGAGTGAAGCCTCGTGCCGCGCGACGAACGTGGAGCGCGTGCAGTCCGACGCGCTGCTCGACCGTCGCGGGACGTGTCTTCGCGCCGCGCTCGCCGCGTTCGAGGGCGCCGTGGGCGTGCTGGCCTCCAGCCCTGGCGCCAAGGAGCACGCGCATCGACTGGTCGCCGCCCTGCCCGACCTCTCCGCCTGCGAGAACCCGCCCGATGCCACGGGCGCCAACGCGCTGCCCGGCGACCCCGACGCGCGCGCGGCGATCGAAGCCGCGTATGCCGACGTGGACCGGCTGCAGGCGCTCCGCATCGTCCGCAGCGACGAGGCGGCAACGGCGCTTTGGACCGCCCTCGAGCCCCGGGTCGTCGCGCTCGACCACGGCCCCCTGCTCGTGGCGGCCCGCCTGCAGGGGTCCGAGTTGGACAAGGTCCTCGGCAACCTCGAGCCCTCGGTCGCGTCGGCGAAGCAGGCCCTCGCCGACGCGGTACGCCTGGGGCGTCCCGATGACACGCGACAAGCCCTGTATCTGCTCACCGTGGTGCTCGGGTACGAGTTGGCCGAGTCCGGCCGCGCCGAACCCTACGCCGCCCTGCTGCGCCCTCAGCTCGACGACGACGCCCTGGGCGACTCGACGCGGGCGGGAATCCTCGGCGCGTTGGCCAGCTTTGAGCTGGGGCGCGCGCGCTACACCGATGCCGTGGCACTCGCCGAGCGGGCCGCCGAGCACCATCGGTCTGCGCATGGCGAAGATGCGCTCTACGGTTCCCTGCTCAACGACCTCGCGGTGTCTCTCGACTTCGCGGGCCTGGCCGACCGCTCGGTGCAGACCTACGAGCGTGCGATCGCGGTGCGGGGCGCCGCCTTGGGCCCCGAGCACCCCGACGTGGCGCAGTCGCTCGACAACATGGCGCAGGCGCTGCAGAACGCCGAGAAGCTCGATCAGGCCCTCGACGCGGCCCAGCGCGCGCAGGCGATGTACGCGGTCGCCGGCCCCGAGCTCGGGGTGGCCGGCATCAACTGGAACACCCTCGGGAACGTCTACGCCGGACTCGGTCGCTGGCGTGAGGCGAAGGCCGCCTACGAACATGCGGTTCGCATCATGTCGAGCGCCTTCGGGCCCACCCACCCCTACGCCGCCATGTCGATGAACGCGCTGGCCGTCTCGTGGATGGAGCTGGGCAAGCCCGACGAGGCGGTCACCCTCTACGAGCGCTCGATGGCCGCCGAGATCGAAGCTCGCGGCGCGGACCACCCCCGCTTGACGATGACCCGTGCGAACTACGGCGACGTGCTGATGGCGGCGGGTCGACTCGAAGACGGCCTTGGGCAGCTGCGTCAGGCCTACCAGCACGGTCAGGACAGCCTCGGGCCCGGCCACCTGGACACGGTGTACGTGGCGGCTCAGCTGGCGAACGCGCTGTACAAGCAGGCGCGCTACGTCGAGGCACGCGACCTGGCCGACGAAGCACTCGCCGCGTCCGACGCAGGACCGGGTGGACGGCCCAACGATCTCGTCGCGCTGCAGGCCGTGGCCAAGCACAGCCGCCGCCATCTCGCGGAAGACTGACTGCGCAACCGGCTGCACGGGCGGCATCCTGTGCGCCCGATCACTCCAAAGGTTCGGTCGCGTACTGGCCTCGATGCGGCCGGCCCGGTAAGTCTGCGCGAGCCCATGGCAGACCGCCTCGACATCTCGCAGCGCAAGAAAGACCACCTGGCCCTGTGCTCGGGCCCCAACGTCGCGTTCCGGGACAAGCGCACCGGCTTCGAGGACGTGCGGCTGATTCACGACGCGCTGCCCGAGATGCACGCCGACGAGGTCGACAGCACCACCACGCTGCTGGGCAAGACGCTCAAGGCGCCCTTCATCGTCGCGGCCATGACCGGTGGCACCGACCGTGCCTCGAAGGTGAACAAGGAAATCGCGCGGGCTGCCGAGGAGATGGGCCTGGGCTTCGGCGTGGGTTCGCAGCGCGCGATGTTCGAGCGTCCCGAGACGACGTGGACGTTCGAGGTCCGCGACGTGGCCCCGAACCTCCTGCTGCTGGGCAACCTCGGCGTGCAGCAGGCCGCCACGATGAGCGCCCAGCAGATTCACGACCTCACCGGCAAGATCGGGGCGGACGCGCTGTGCATCCACCTCAACCCCGCGATGGAGATCGTGCAGCCCGGCGGCGACCGAGACTTTCGCAACGGCCTGGAGACGCTCGCCCGACTGGTCGAGGAGCTGAGCATTCCCGTCGTGGCCAAGGAAACCGGCTGCGGCCTCTCGCGCGCCGTCGCCAAGCGCATCCACGAGACCGGCGTCCGCACGGTCGACGTCAGCGGAGCCGGCGGTACGAGCTGGGTCGCCGTGGAGGCGCACCGCGCCATCGATGAAGACGAGAAGGCCCTCGCCAACGAACTTTGGGATTGGGGCATCCCCACCGCCGCATCGGTCGCCCAGTGCTCGGACCTGGGTCTGGACGTCATCGCGACCGGCGGCCTGCAAAACGGCTCCGACGTGACCCGGGCCCTCGCCTTGGGCGCGACCGCAGGCGGCATCGCAGCCGCCGTGCTCAAGGCCCACAAGGCCGGCGGCTACGAGGGCGCGCTCAAGTTCCTGCGCCAGGTGACCCAGTCGATCCGCGCGCAGATGCTGCTCACCGGATGCCGCACCGTCGCCGAGCTCCGGACCGTGCCCAAGATCGTCACGGGCGAGCTCGCCCACTGGATGCCCAAGGCATGATCCCTCTGCACGCGAGCGCGACCGCGTGCGGCAAGGTGATCGTCGCGGGCGAGCATTCGGTCGTCTACGGCTACCCGGCGCTGGCGGCCGCGATCCCGTCGTCGCTGACGCTGCGAGCGGTGGAGGCGGACCCCGCCCAGCCGGTGCATCTGCGCATCGGTCCGTGGGACCTCGACCTCTCCTTGCATCCACAGACCGACCACCCCGTAGCCCGGGCCGCGCTGGAGGTCCTCGGATTCTGCGACGGTCCGCTGCGCGGCTGGACCATCGAAGGCGAGACCAGCCTGCCCTCGCGCGCGGGCCTGGGCAGCTCGGCGGCGCTCACCGTCGCGCTCGCCCGCCTGTGCCTCGGGCAGGACGCCGACCTCGACACCGTGGTGCAGGCCTCGCTTGCCGGCGAACGAGTTTTCCACGGCGAGCCCTCAGGCATCGACTCCGAAGTCGCGGCCCGGGGCGGCCTCGTCCGCTATGTGCGCGGTGCCGGCGTGGAGACGATCCCACTGCGCCACCCCCTATCCTTGGTGGTCGTGCCCTCGGGGCATCCGCGCAGTACCGCCGACCAGGTCGCGAAGGTCCGCGTGCGCAACGACCGATTCCCCATGGTCGTTCGGCCCATCTTGGACGCCCTCGGCGCGCTGGTGCAGCGCAGCGTCGAGGCGATCGAGTCCAATGATCTCGATTCGTTGGGTACGCTTTTTGACATCGCCCACCCCCTGCTGGGCAGCGTGAACGTCTCATCGCGGATCCTCGATGAGATGTGCGACGCAGCACGCGCCTGCGGCGCCCGAGGTGCCAAGCTGACCGGTGCGGGTGGAGGTGGGTGCATTCTCTGCTTGCCGCCGGCCGATCCGGCGCCCTTCCTGGCCGCGCTGCGCGAACGCGGATTCCAGCCCGTTTCCATTGACCTGACCCCATGAAGACCGCGACCGCTACGGCTCATTCGAACATCGCGCTGGTGAAGTACTGGGGCAAACGCGACGGCGTCGACCCGGTGCTCAACCTGCCCGCGGTCGGCTCGCTGTCGATGACGCTCGACAGCCTGCGCACGGTGACCAGGGTCGCCAGCGCCGCTGACGCCGCCGCAGATGCCTTTTTCCTCGACGAGGCCGAGGTGAACGGTAGACCAGCGCAGAAGGTGTTCGCGCAGCTCGACCGGCTGTGGGCCGCTGGGCATGCGGGCCCCCGCCCTGCATGTCGGGTCGTGTCCACCAACCATCTGCCCACCGCGGCAGGCTTGGCCAGCTCGGCCAGCGGCTTTGCGGCGCTCACCGTCGCGGCCGCCCACGCCTTCGAGCTCGACGCACCCGCGTCGGACCTCTCCGCGTGGGCCCGCATGGGCTCGGGCAGCGCTGCGCGCAGCATCTTTGGCGGGTTCGTCCGGCTCGAGCGCGGCAGCAAAGCCGACGGCACCGACTGCGTCGCGCGCCCGCTCGCCGGCGTGGAGCACTGGCCGCTCAAGCTCGTCGTGGTGCAGACCACCAAGGGCGCCAAGCCGATCGGCTCGACCGAGGGCATGCAGGCCAGCCGGGACACGTCACCTTATTACGGGCCCTGGGTGGATACCTCCGAAGCAGACCTCGACGAAGCACAGGCCGCGATCGCCGCGCGCGACCTCGCGCGTCTGGGCGCCGTGGTCGAGCACAGCTGCTTCAAAATGCACGCCTGCATGATGGCGACCGTTCCGCCCATCGTGTACTGGAAGCCGGCTTCGCTGGCGGTGATTCACGAGGTGTGGGCAGCCCGCAAGGACGGCCTGCTCGGCTACGTGACCATGGACGCGGGCCCGCACGTCAAAATCCTGTGTGCTGCGGCCGACGCCGAAGCGATCGCGGCCCGGTGCAAGGACGTCCCCGGCGTGGAAGACATCACCATCTGCGGTCCTGGCCCCGATGCCAGCGTGGAGGTTTCGGCATGAGCGACATCCCCGTTTCGGCCCCCGGCAAAGCGTTCCTCATCGGCGAGTACGCGGTGCTCGAAGGCAGTCCCGCCCTGGTCGCGGCGCTCGACGTCCGCGCCACCGCCCACGCGCCCGCCACCCCGGTCTCGGCCCCCTCGGCGGTCGTCCGCTGCGCGCACGGCCGCGTGAAGAGCTACCTCGCCGCCCGCGGCGTGACCGACCTGCCTCCGGTCCCGCAGGTCGAAACCGGCGGCTTCACGATGGGCGCCCGCAAGCTCGGCCTGGGCTCCAGCGCCGCCGTCGCGGCCTCGGTCATCGGCTATCACCTCACCGCAGCCGGGCTCGACCCCCACGACCCCCGCGTCCTCGAAGACGCGCTCTCCCTCGCGCTTGCGGCTCACGCCGAAGCTCAGGGCGGCGGCGGATCGGGTGCCGACGTGGCCGCGGCCGTGCTCGGCGGTCTGCTGCGCTTTCAAGACCGCAAGGCGGGCGTGGTCTCCATGCCCTCGTGGGTCCACATTGGCTTCGTCGACGCCGGCGCGCCCGCGGTCACCAGCCGCTTCGTCGCCCAGGTGAAGAAGGCCGGCGCCGAGCGTCCCGGCGAGTACGCCGACGCCCTCGGTCTGCTCTCCAGCGCCGTCGACCAGTTCCTCGGCGCGTTCAAGGACAGCCCCAACCCCATCAAGAGCCTCGGCGGCGTCCGTCAGGCCACGGCGGCCCACAACGACGGCCTGCGCGCCCTGATGAAGCTCTCCGGCGCGCCGATCATGACCGACGCGCTCGAGACCATCATTCGCGAAGCCGACGCGGACGGCCTTGCGGCCAAGCCCAGCGGCGCCGGCGGGGGAGACCTCGTCGTCGTGTTCGCGGCCTCGCGCGCCGACCTCGACCGCTTCGGCGAGCGACTGCACCGCGAGCACGGCTTCGCGCTGCTCTCGGACCTGAAGATCGCCACCCGCGGCATCCGGGCCGAGGAGCGCGTCCCCACCAACTCCCGCCTCTCGGGCTTCTTCAAGCTCGACATCGAGTCCCGCCGCAAGGCCGTCGCCGAAGCGACCGGCTTGGCCGTGAGCCGTCTCGACGACCTCGACGTGGGCGCGCTCGACATGCATCGGGCCAACCACATGATCGAGAACGTCGTCGGCACGCTCGAGCTGCCGCTGGCGATCGCCACGAACTTCCGCATCAACGGGCGCGACTTCTTGGTGCCGATGTGCGTCGAGGAGGCCTCGGTGGTCGCCGCGGCGAGCAACGCTGCCAAGATGGTCCGCTCGGGCGGGGGCTTCTCGGCCCACTCCGACGCCCCGTGGATGATCGCGCAGGTCCAGCTGACGCCCGGCGACACCACGCCCGACGCCAACGCTGCGGCAGCGGCCGTCCTCGAGATCAAGGACGAGCTGCTCGCCCTCGCCGACGCCGCCCACCCGCGGCTGGTCGACCGCGGCGGTGGTGCCCGAGACGTCGAGGTTCGCGTCGTCGACCCGGCGATGGTCGTGGTCCACATCCTCGTCGACTGCCGCGACGCGATGGGGGCCAACCTGCTCAACACCGTCGCCGAGATGGTCGCGCCGAGGCTCGAGGCCGTCACGGGCTGGCGCAGCGGCCTGCGGATTCTCAGCAACCTTTCGGATCGTCGGTGTTCGCACGTCAGCGCCCGCATCCCGCCCGACGCGCTCGTCGGCAAGGGCTTCTCGGGCCCCGAGGTGGTCGACCGCATCGTCTCGGCCAGCCGCTTCGCCGAGCTCGACCCCTACCGGGCCACGACCCACAACAAGGGCATCATGAACGGCGTCGACGCTGTCGTGCTCGCCACGGGCAACGACTGGCGCGCGATGGAGGCCAGCGCCCACGCCTACGCCGCGCGGGAGGGCACCTACGGTCCGCTCGCCATCTGGCGCAAGGGCGAAGACGGCTGGCTCGAGGGCAGCATGAGCCTGCCCACCGCCGTGGGCGTGGTCGGCGGTGCCACCCGCGTGCACCCGGTCGCCCGCCTCGCGCTCGAGATTCTCGGCTGCACCAGCGGCCACGAGCTCGGGCAGGTCATGGCCGCCGCGGGCCTGGCCAGCAACCTGGCCGCCTTGCGTGCGCTGGCCACCGAGGGCATTCAGCGCGGCCACATGTCGCTGCACGCGCGCAGCATCGCCTTGGGTGCCGGGGCCTCCGGCGCCGAGGTCGAGCAGCTCGCCAACGCCCTGGTCGCCGACGGCGAGATCAAAGCCGAGCGCGCCGCCACCCTCCTCGCCGAACTTCGCTCTTCCACCTCGGGCAGCTGATTCTTTCGCAACCGATCCGAATCGCCCGTCGCTTCGCACCATCACCACGCAGGGGAACCCCACATGGTCAACGCCACCGAACCTCGCCTCTTCGCCGTCCCGCTCGAAACCACCGCGGATGACCAGAGCGAAAGCTTCTCCCCGCCCGACGGGGCACCCGCAGGCCCCTGGACCGTCGAGACTGGCTACCGCTGGTGCGAGCGGATGGCGACGAACCACTACGAGAACTTCCCGGTGGCCTCGCGCTTCCTGCCCGCGCATCTGCGGCCGCAGGTCTGCGCGATCTATGCGTTTGCCCGCAGCGCCGACGACTTCGCCGACGAGCCCCGTTTCGAGGGCCGCCGCAACGAGGCGCTCGCCACGTGGGAACAGCTGCTCGAGAGCTGCTACCACCGCGAAGTGCAGCACCCGGTGTTCATCGCACTGCGCGACGCGGTGCGGCGGCACAACATCCCCATCGGCCCGCTCAAGGCGCTGCTCACCGCGTTCCGCATGGACCTCACCAAGACCCGCTACGGCTCGCACGCCGAGCGGCTGCACTACTGCGCGCACTCGGCCAACCCGGTCGGACAGCTCGTGCTGTACGTGCACGGGCACCGTGAGCAGCAGCTGCACCGCTTCAGCGATGAAATCTGCGCGGCGCTGCAGATCGCCAACTTCCTGCAGGATCTGTCGGTCGACATCCCGCGCGGCCGCTTCTACATCCCCGAAGAAGACCTGCTGCACTTCGGCGTCGCCTACGAGGACCTCGTCGCGAAGCGCTACACCCCCGAGTTCCGCGAGCTGATGCACTACGAGGTCTCGCGCACGCGCTCGATGTTCCTGCGCGGGCGCCCGCTGATTCGCCGCGTCTCTCCGGGCCTGTCGATGGAGCTCGAGGCGACCTGGCGCGGCGGCATGGCCATCCTCGACCGCATCGAGGCCGCCGATTTCAACACGCTCGACTTCCGCCCAACGCTCGAGAAGCGGGACATGGCGGGCATCGCCCTGCGCTCGATGTTCTCGTTCGGCCGCCGCTTCCTGCGGGGAGAAGCCTAGTCATGCAGACGCAGACCCACTCCAGCAGCATCGACGTGACCGCCCTTCCCCAGCAAACCGCCGCGCTGTGGCGCCGCCTGACCACGCGCAGCTCCAGCAACTTCAAGTTCGCCTTTTTGTTCCTCGGCCGCGAGCAGCGCGAGGCGCTCTCGCAGGTCTACGAGTTCTGTCGGGTGGTGGACGACATCGTCGACGAGCGGCCCGAGGGCGAGGCCGGCGAGGCGCAAGCGCGTGAGCAGCTCAAGGAGTGGAGCACCGAGATCGCCCGCATCTTCAAGGACCCATACGTCGAGAACGTGCCGCCGCAGACCGACCTGGGCAAGGGCCTGGTGCAGACGCGTCGCCACTTTCCGTACCCGCGCGAGGCGTTCGACGAAATCATCGCCGGCGTCGAGATGGACCTGCACAAGGACCGCTACGCCGACCTCGATGACCTGCGGTTGTACTGCTACCGGGTCGCCTCGTGCGTGGGCTTCTTGTGCATCGCGATCTTCGGCGACCAGTCCGAAGCCGCCAAGGCGTACGCGGAGCACCTCGGGCTGGCGCTGCAGTACACGAACATCCTCCGCGATGTTGCTGAGGACGCGGTGCGCGGCCGCATTTACCTGCCCAAATCGCTGCTCGACCGCCACGGCATCACCGAGCAGGACATCCTCGAGAGCCGCTACGACCACAAGTTCGTGGCCATGGCCAAAGACTTCGCCGACGCCGCGGAGCGCGAGTACCGGCGTGCCTGGGAGGCGCTGCGCGGTGCCAACGGGCGCGCGCTGCTGCCCGCCGAGGTCATGGGGCGCACCTACTACGAGATCCTCAACGAGATCCGGGAGCGCAACTACAACGTGTTCACGCGTCGCGCGTCCCTGCGCCGCCGTGACAAGCTCAAGGTCGCCGCCAAGGCGATTGCGCGGTCCTCGTTGGCCGTGGTGGCCTGAGTTTCGTGGCCATGTCCGAGGCCACGAAGGGTCCCATCGTGGTGGCCGGGGCCGGCTTTGCCGGGCTCGCAGCCGCCGTGCGACTCGCGGAGCAGTCCGTGGGACGCAAGGTCGTCGTCCTGGAAGCCACCGCCAACGGTGGTGGACGGTCGCGCTCGTTCGATCACGGCCGCTCCGGCTACGAGCTCGACAACGGGCAGCACCTGATGATGGGCTGCTACTTTGAGACGCTCGCCTTCTTGCGCACGCTCGGCCAGGACCACCTGGTCGACTTCCAGCGCAACATGGCGGTCGACATGATTCAGCCCGGCGGAAAGCGCGTCTCGATGCGCTGTCCCGCCCTGCCGGCGCCGCTGCACCTCGGGGCAGGCCTGCTCGCCATGCGCGGCATGGGCATGCTGCACAAGGCCTCGGCCCTGCGCGCGGGCCTGCTGCTGCGCGGTGAAGTCGACCGCCCCGACGACAACGAGACCTGCGACGCGTGGCTGCGCCGTCTGGGCCAGACGCAGGCGATCCGCAACGCGTTCTGGGAGCCGCTGGTCTGGGCCACGCTCAACGACGACCCGCTGGTGTCCTCGGCGGCCATGCTGATGGCGGTCCTCGAGCGCGCCTTTTTGGGCACGCGCGACGCGTCGAGCTTCGGCGTCCCGCGCGTCCCCCTGAGCAAGCTCTACGTGGACCCTGCGGTCGCGTACCTGCGCGAGCGCGGTATCGAGGTCCGCACCGCAACGCCCGTCCGCGCGATCGAGTGCGATGCGGATGGCGTCTCTGGCGTGGTGACGCGCAGTGGCGAGCGCATCGAGACGGACACGGTCATCTCCGCCCTGCCCCCCAAGCCGCTGCTCAGCGCCCTGCCCCCCGCGGTGACGCGACGGCCCGCGTTTGCGGACGTCGAAAAGCTCGGCACCTCCCCGATCGTAAACCTGTGGGTCGTGCTGGACCGCGCGCTGTGGCGCGACGTCACGTTCCTCGGTCTCATCGGCTCCCCGCTGCACTGGCTGTTCGACCGCAGCCGCATCGAGGGGCTCGAGGAGCCCGGACGCGTCTTGATCAACTGCACCATCTCCGGTGCGCGCGGCATGGTCGATGATCGCCCCGCGGTCCTCGTCGAGCTGTTCAAGGCCGAGATGCGCCGGTTCTTCCCCGGACGGGCCTTCGAGGTGCTGGAGTCCAAGGTGATCAAGGAAAAGAAGGCCACGATCACCCACGCGGCGGGCACCTACCAATATCGCCCCGAAACGGTGTCCGAGGTTCCCGGCCTGCTGCTCGCGGGCGACTGGGTACGAACGGGCCTGCCCGCGACGATCGAGTCGGCCGTGCAGAGCGGCCACGACGCGGCCAAGGCATACCTGCGCCGAAGCGCCTGAGCGCGCGGTTCAGACCCACTGCGACACGCTGCTGGCCACGCACAGCCCGGCCGCGACCGCCCAGCTCCAGCGAGGCCGCAGTGCGGCGCGATGCTCCGGCGCGCGAGGGCGTGAGGGCACACCGGCGGCCCGGCGCGGGGTCAACGTGGGCACCCACGGCCCGACCAGCGAGCCGAGTTCGGCCGGCTCGGCTGCATGCTCGCGGAGGGTGTTCGCGGCGTCCCGCAGGCTGGGTCGCAGCATGGGCTCCGGCTGGGCCAGCGACTTGGCGAGCGAGACCAGGGCAAGGTTCGAGGGCTTCAACGCCAGCAACATGCGCCCGACTGAAAAGACGTCGGCAGCGGCGCTGGCGGGCGCCCCAGCCTTCTGCTCGGGCGCCATGAACTCGGCGCGTCCAACCGCGGGGCCGCGGGCTCCCAACCGGACCGCAGCGCCGAAGTCGATCAGCCGCACGTCGCCGCTCGGCGTCACGACCACGTTGTGCGGCGCGACGTCGCGATGCTGCCAGCCGCGGGCGTGGAGTTCGTCCAGCGCCTCGAGCACGCCGAGCGCGACCGTCGCCAGCACCGCATCTGGTGGCGTGGACCGATGCAGCGCGACGAGCAGGGCGAGCGACACCCCAGGAACGTGCGGCAGCACCAGCGCCCCCCACCCTCGGCCCTCCAGCGACCCCCTCGCGCCAACCAGATGCGGCCCAAGGGCGGCTGCGGCCGCTTCGGCCTCCCGCGCAAAGCGGGCGCGCTGCCGCTGCGAGTGTCGAGGCAGCACCTTGAGCGCCTGCAGCCGGCCGTCTGCCCGCCGACGTACGCACCAGACCTGTCCCTGCCCACCACGGCCGAGGCGGTGCACGAGGTCGACGCGCGCCGCAGCGGCGGCGCGATGGAGCGCGGTGGATGGGGCCTGTGGAGTTCGGAGCATGTCCCTGTAGTGGGATCGGCTCCGCCGCTGATCATGCTCCGTGGCGTGTGGGCGCAGCCCGTCCACCGGGGACACGGCCGTGGACAGGCTCAGCCCTTGCGACCGCCGACGCCGTGATCATCGCCCAGCGGGCCAGAGGTGACCGTCACGGTCCCGCCCTCGACTGACAGAGCCGTGCCCGCTTCAGCGAAGCTCCGGCGCACGATCGCCAGGCCGCGGGCGCCGGCCACGGTGGTGAGGGTGCCGGCTTGCGCCCGGTCAGGGTGCGCCAGGGTCCTCGGAGCCTGCAGCCCTTCGGAGAGGTCGACCTGGACCATTACGCGGTTCACCTGACCGCGCGCGTGAATGCGGGCCAGGGGCTCTTGGCCGAGGTAGCAACCCTTGTCGTAGCTGACCGCTCCGACGAAGCCGACCTCGGGCGGGAAGAAGTTGGGCTGGACTTCGTGCCCCCAGCCGGCGATGCCGTGCTCGACCCGGTGCGCGGTGAAGGCCG
This sequence comes from Myxococcota bacterium, assembly GCA_039024335.1. GTDB lineage: Bacteria > Myxococcota_A > Polyangia > Nannocystales > Nannocystaceae > CAJXVA01. The sequence goes on along the minus strand of JBCCQM010000008.1, from coordinate 7,482 downwards.
CCGCGTCGACCCGGGTGGCGTCGGCGAGCACCGCCTCGACCTCGACTGCGGACCCCACGACCAGCGCGCCTGAAATCGGATGCACGCTCGCCCAGCGACCGGCCGCGACCGCCCCCTCGCCCCACAGCGCAGCCACGACCGCGTCGTCGCGGCGACTCACCTCGACCTCGTCCATGATGATGTGGCGGTCGAGGTGTTCGGCGACCGCGTCAAGCGTGTCGGCCGGGACCAGCAGGTCGATCGTGTTCTCGTCGTGGATGAGGACGATGAGCTCGGAGATGATCTTGGCCTTCACCGTCAGCAGCGTTGCGGGGACGGCCTGCCCCTGCGGCGCGGGCACGAGGTTGGCCGACAGGGTGCCCTGCAGGAACCGGGTCGTATCGGGACCATGCAGCCGCAGCACGCCGCGGGCCTGGTGGGGAACGTCACCGAGCAGTACGCCGAAGAGAGACACGGCCGGAGCTTGGCAACCCAGATCACAGGTGGCAAGGGCCGTGATCGGGCTCAGTTGCACCCCTTTGCGCGCAAGGGTACGCATGCGGGGTGCTTCGATCGCTTCGCACGCGCGCACTGATCGCCGGCCTCGCACTGCTCGGCGTCCCCACGTCGGTCCAGGCCGCCCCCGACGCCGCCGCGACACCAGCCGAAGCGCCGGTGGCCGATCCTCCGCCCCCCGCCACGCCGCCCGTGACGGCCCCGGCCGACCCGCCTCCGCCGAAGCCCGCGGCGACGCCTGCTCCGAGCGCCCCGGCCGAGCCCGTGCGCAGCGATGCCTTCTCGGTGGTCGCCAAGGGGCGCCTGGACACGTACGGCTCCCGGCCCGCCGACGTGCCCCGCCTCGCGCTGGACCAGGTCGTCCGCTACGCCCTGGAGAACCCCGCGGTGCAGTCCGCGGACGAGCAGATCAACGCCATGCGGGCGCAGCTTCGCAAGGCGCAGTTCGCCTGGATCCCAGTGATCGAGACCCAGGCCACGCTCAGCCCCGGGGTCAACATCCGCTGTGACGACGTCACGCTCGACGATGGCGCGGACGGTTTCGACTTTCAGTACTGCCGCTCCCGCGACGACAACAGCTTCGACGTCAACACGATCGAGGGCTACTTCGCGCAGCTGGCCGACGCGGGCGTTCGCTTCGAGTTCCGGGCGGACATGATCATCCCGATCACCACCTTCGGAAAGATCCGCAACACCCGGAAGCTGGCCGAAGTCGGCGTGGCGCTTCGGGAGCTCGAGAAGTCGCAGGTAGAGCAGGAGACGGTGCTTCGCGTGCAGCAAGCCTATGCCGCGCTTCTGCTCGCACGCGACACCATCTCGATCCTGCGCGAAGCCAAGTCCGTGGTCGACCAGGCGGAGTCCCGCGTGGAGAAGGACCTCGGCGGTGACGACGACTGGGACGAGGATCCAGTCGACACCGACAATCTGCGCGACCCGGACGACCTGGTGAAGGTGAAGATCGCCTCCATCGAGCTGCAGCAGCTGATGCGGCAGGCGATGAAGATCGAGAGCTACTCGCTCTCCGCCCTGTGGGCCCTTGCGGGGGAAGCTGCACCGCCGGGGTTCGACCTGGAGGCTCGCTCGCTGCAAACCCTCGCGCTCATCGACGAGCTCCAGGCCCCCGACGACTACGTGCAGATGGCGCTCGGCCGCCGCCCCGAGGCCCGCATGGCCGCCGCCGGCGTGAAGGCGCGCGAGTACCAAGAGAAGCTCGCGCGCTCGAACTTCCTGCCCGACCTGGGCATCGCGGTCAGCAGCGGGATCGCGCGGTCGAACGCCGTCGACCGCGAAATGAGCACGCTCTACTACCAAGACGGATTCAACTGGACGCGGTTCTCCGCGGCGCTGGTGATGCGCTGGCGGTGGGACTTCCACTTCAAGACGTTCGACCTGCAGGCGGCCCGGGCGACCACCCGCGCCGCCATGCACCAGCAGGAGGCCGCTGCACTCCTGCTCGGGCTCGACGTCAAGCAGGCCTACGGCGACCTCGTCGAGGCCCAACACCTCGTCGACACCTACGCCGAAGCCACCGACCTGCGGTGGCGCCTCGTCGTGTCCGGGCAGCAGAAGGACACCGTGGGCGGCGGCAACGCGAGCGACCTGCTCCGCAACTTGGAGAAGTGGTACAAGACGCGGTTCGATTACGCGCGGGCGATCTACGGCTACAACGACGCCCTCGCGCGCCTCTCCCGCGCCGTCGGCACGCAGCTTGCGCGGGAGCGCACAGCGGCCCCAACCCCGGAAACGGCGTCCGGAGGCCAGTAAGACGTGATGCGGGGCACTGTGCTACGGTGCGGCCGCGTGAATACGAGGCGGACGAGCCCCGTCTGACCCGCAACCCTTGAGGAAGACCGTGATCCGCACTCGACTCGCTCCCCTCACGCTGGCGCTCTGCATGTTCGCCGGCACCGCGCACGCCTCCGACACGCCGCCTTCGGCCCTGGAGGCGTTCAAGGCGTCTCACCAGACCGTCGTCGGCCTCGTCCACGACAAGGCGCCGTCCGACAAGCTCCAGTCCGAGGTCGACACCCTGCTCGACTACGAGTGGATCGCGCAGGCGGCCCTCGGAGGTCCGCGCCGCTTCGCCAAGAAGTGCGATCCGCGCTGCGACGAGTACCAGACGCTGCTCGCCAAGCTCATCCGCGAGAACTACCTTAAGCGGATCCGCCAGGCCGACACCGGCACGGTCGAATACGTCGGCGAAGAGGTCCGCAAGGACAAGGCCAAGGTCGACACCCGCGTCACCTTCACCAAGGACGGCGAGACCCAGACGCTCGAGATCTCCTACGTGATGCACTACGTGGATGGCAAATGGGTCGCCCGCAACATCATCACCGACGGCGTGAGCCTCGCGAAGACCTACCGCTTCGAGTTCGGCAAGATCGTGCGCGAAGAAGGCATCGACGGGCTCATCTCCCGGCTCGAGACCAAGCTCGCCGACGTCGCCAAGGCCGACTGACCGCGACCGACGGATCTTCCCCTGCGCCCCCCGGTTCCACCGGCGGGGCGCTTCGTCGTTTGGGGGCGCTACACTGCGCCCGTGCGCCTGCGTCTTGCCGCAGCGGCGCTGGCCGTGACCAGCTGCCAGTCCGACCCCACCGTGTTCGTGGGTGAGTTCGGGCGCGGCGTCCCGTTGGCGAGCGGTGACGCGTCGCCGCTGCCCCGCCTCGCGTTCATCGACGAGGGGTGCCCTGGGCAGAGCGCCCGCGCGGGCTGTGAGGCCGAAGGCGATCGCGCGTGCGAGACGGTCCTGATCGACACCCTCGCACCGCTGACGTTTTTCAAGCGAGACGACGACGCCCCCAACCTCACCTTCGGCCGCGAGTGCGTCGAAGTCCGCGAAGCGCAGGGCCTGGCCGCCAACCCTCCGGACGCCACGGCCCTCGACGCCGCCGTCACCCGCTTCCGCTTCGATGACCTGCCCGTCGTGCGGGCCCCGGCGGCGGGCGCCGACGGTTTCACCTGGACCGCGGGTGACCAGAGCGTCACGGTCGAGCCCTCTGCGGTGCTTGGCGGCAACCTGCTGCGGCAATTCGCGATCGCGCTGCGGCGACCCCGGGCGCGCGCGGCTCGGGTCGCGCTGTACGGCGAGTTTCCCGGCACAGACGCCGACCTGGCCAACGAGGGCTTCGCGTTCGTGCCCGTCCAGTTCCCCGGGCGCCTGCTCGGACGAGACCTCGCCGATCGCTGCGACGTCGGAGGCGACGGCTGCGAGCTCGGTGGCTTCGACATCCAAGGCAACCCGGACCTCGCCCTCGAAGCGAGCCGGATGGTGCTCGACGCGTGCGTGGCCGTGCCGCCCTGCGGCGTCAGCTACGACCTCTCCGGCGGCAACCCCTTCGACCCCGGCGTCTGCTTTGCGTCGACCGGCCCCGACCTCGACGATACGACGGGTGCCTGCGCGGCCGCCGATGACGAGACGCGAGGCGGCGTCCAGGCCTCGCTGGTGGTCGCCACCGGCGTCCCGGGCTTGGTCCTGTTCGACGACAGCGCGCGGCGCATGTTCGGGCCGCTCGAGGACCTGCCCAGCTGCGAGGCCATCGACGCTGATACGCCCGCGTGTCTGATCGCGCAGGATGGTGCCCTGTCGGTCTCCGGATGGCCGCCGGCGCCCGGTGAGGACGAGCCGCCGCTGCAGCATCTGCGGGTGCGCTCGGTCGCCCTGCTGCCCGGCCTCACGCGGACCCGCGGCGAGGGACCCTGCGTGCGGGCGCAGCAGCGCGTCTCGGCCTTGCTCGATCAATGCGAGACGTTCGTGCGCCGCTTCGAGAGCAACCCGCGGACCCCGGTTACCGCCGAGAACGTGAGTTCCAACAGCGGCCTCGTCGTGCTCGGTGAGACGCGCTTCGACAGCGGCCAGGTTGCTCCGGAGCCCGACCGCTGGGTCGACACGCTCGTGGTGCCGCAGGACCACCCCCTGCCACTTTCGCTGCGTCGGGACGTCGCGCCCGAAGCCCTGCAGCCCGACGGCCTCGTCGGCGCGTCCGTCTTCGACGACACGGTCACCGTCCTCGACTACACGGACCCGAACCCTGGGCTGCGCGTACAGTGCCTCAACCCACGCACCGGTGACTGCCTCAACGCGCCCACGTGCGGCAGCGACGGTCAGGCCTCATGCTGCTTCGGGCTGCCGCTGAACCTTCTGTTCGAGTTCATCGTCACGCAGGACGACACGTGCTGCGTCGCGCTGTCCGCCGAGGAGCTGCGCGAAATTCAAGAAGACGGCTTCTGTGCCGGCGAATCCCCACCGTAGGCGCCTCACGGCGCTTCGCGGAGAGTGCGCCGCAAGCTGCGCCGTCAGCGTGGCATAACGTTTGGGCTCCCGCGCACGTTGGGACCACGAGACGATGGCTGATCCGATCGCCCTTCACGCATTCGCAGACCCCGAGTTCGGCAACGGACTCGCCGCCTACGCCTGGGCCTTCGGCCAGGGGGTGCTCGTCGACCTCACGCCTTGCGTGTACCCGCTGATCCCGATCACTGTTGCGGTGTTCGGCGCCAAAGGGGTGTCCAAGGGGCGCGCGCTGTTCCTTGCCAGCGCCTACGTGCTCGGCATGGCGGTGCTGTACACCACGCTCGGCGTCACCGTGGCGCTCTCGGGCGCGGCCTTCGGCGCCTGGCTGGGCAACCCGTGGGTCGTCTACCCGATCGTGATCATGCTGCTGGCGCTGGCGGCCTCCATGTTCGGCGCCTTCGACCTGCAGCTCCCCGTCGCCCTCCAGAACAGGCTGAACACGGTCGGCGGCACCGGGCCCATGGGCGCGTTCTTGATGGGCCTGGTCTCGGGTCTGATCTCGGCGCCGTGTACCGGCCCGGTGCTCCTCTCGCTGCTCGCCTTCATCGCCAAATCCAGCTCGGAAGGCGCCGGCGTGCTGTACGGAGGCTCGCTCCTGTTCACCTATGCGCTCGGCATGGGCACGCTCTTCTTCGCGGTCGCCTTGGGGGCGAGCCTCTTCCAGGCCGGAGCGTGGATGGAGCACGTCAAGAGCGTGTTCGGCGTGGCGCTGCTCGTGATGGCGGCCTGGTTCCTCCGGCCCGTGCACCCGGCGCTCGCCGAGTTCACGCTCGACCCCGCGTGGGGGCTGTGGGCCGGACTCGGGCTCGTCGTCGTGGGAATCGGCGCGGGTGCCATTCACCTCAGCTTCAAGGCCGACAAGGTCCAGGCGGTGCGCAAGGGCGTCGCCGTGGCGCTGGCCGCCGTGGGCGGCGTGCTGGCCATCAACAACGTGCTGTACGTCCCGCCCATGGAGTGGAACGAGGTCGCCACGATGGACGAGCTCGTCGCATCGATCGAGCAGGCCGAAGCCGACGGCAAGCCCGTGCTGATCGACTTCGCCGCCGGCTGGTGCCTGCCGTGCAAGGAGATGGAGCTGCAGACCTTCCACCACGAAGAGGTCGAGCCTCGCCTCGCGAAGGATTTCCATCTCATCAAGATCGACGTCACCGATCCGACCGACGACCAGGAAGCCATGAAGTCCGCCTTCGACAGCGGCACCTTGCCCTCGGTGCTGGTCTACGGATCCGGCGCGAAGCTGTCGGGCTCGTTCGACACGCTGCGTGCCGGTGAGGCCATGCCCGCCGCGGGCGCGCACTTCAAGACGTTCGTCGAAGCGGACGCGTTCCTCGACGGCATCGACGGCATCGAGTAGCCGCGGGGCGCTCGCCCTCAGCCCCGGATTCGCCGCGCAATCGCGATGAGTTCGGGGTCTCGTCGTTGAGCGAGGTCGTCGATCGTCGCGGTGACCTCCACGTCCGGCTGCACGCCGCGGGCCTCGATGCCCGTGGTCGTGCCCGGCAGCGCAAAGACCGAGGTCGGCACGCGGACCCGAAGGCCCTGACCGATGGCGACGGGCTCCGGACGCGCGACGGCCCCGGCGGTCGTCTTGCCGACCACGGTCACGCCAGACTGCGCCGCGGCGACCGAGGTGAGCAGCTCGCAGGCGTTGGCACAGCGCGCGCTGGCCATGACCCACCGCCCCTGAGGCGCCGTCGCGGTGCCGGCCGAGAGCGGCTCGTTCTCATACGCGCCGCCCCCGGTGCGAACCGTCGCCCAGACGGTCGCTTCGGGGACGAACCGGGCCGCGACGCTCTGGGCGTTGGCTTCGTCATTGCCGCGCGTCCGCCGAAGGTCCAGCAGGACGTGCTGCGTCCCTGCGTCGGCGAACGCTTGGTCGAGCTGCTGGTCGAAGGTCGCCGGGTCGCAGCCGAGGTCGTGAACCTTCACCACGCCGACGTCGTCGGCCATGGAGGTCCCCTCCACGCAGGCGCCGGTCTTCGCCGGGGTCCAGCGCAGCTCCACGTCGCGGACCTTGCCCCGCTTGGCGCCACGGACCTTGATCCGCTTGGCGCGGCCGCCCGTGCGAACCGACGAGGCCTGCTCGAGCATCATGGCGAACCGGGCGACGCGCTGACCGGGCGTCGAGCCCGGGGTGCGGCAGGTGGTGCGGATCCAGGTCGTCGTTTCCATGCCGTCGACCGCGAGGATCAGGTCGCCGGGGCGCACGGCGCTGCCGTACCGGTCATCGACGGACTCGACGAGCAGCGTCTCGCCCACGGCACGGACCGAAAGACCCGTATCGCTTTGCGCCTTCGGCTCACGGTCGATCTGCAGGTTGCCGTCGCCGAGCCGGCACAGCGCCCGCGACACCGCGCGACGATAGGCCGGCCGTCCCGCGGCAACCGTGGCCTCCTCGCGCAGCGCGTCCATCACCGGGCCGAGCTTGATCCCGTCGACCCGCTTGTGCGTCCGACGGTGCGACCATCGGCTCCCCAGGACCGCCTCGAGCGCGTCGATATCCCCGCTCCACTTGCCGCCGGTGGCAACCGTCCGGCCCGAGTCCTCGTTCACGCGGGTCACCGGGCTCGCGTTCGGGTTGCGACCGAACGCGTCCCTGCGCCCGAGGTCCTGTAGGTGGAACGCGCCTTCATTCGGGTCGATCCCCGAGGTCGAGCCACAGGCTGCGCACAGGGCGAGCGTCGCGAGAAGGG
>JBCCQM010000007.1:0-88555 GCA_039024335.1 Myxococcota bacterium | reverse complement strand
CGGCCCAAGGAGGCCAAGCGAGTCTCCGAGTTCGACAGCACCGTCGACAAAGAGACGCAGCGAAGCCGGCGCGCGCCGCCGTCGGTGCCCAAGGGCCAGCCCAAGGCCTCCGACGTCGACCCCAGCGGTGGCGGGGAGAAGTCTTCGGGCGGCAAGGCGCTGCCGCTGGGCGGGCGCCAGGCCGCCGGAGATGCCGACGCCCGGCCGGGTTTGAACGAAGCGGGCAAGCCCAGCCCGGGCATGGTGGGTCCCGGCACCACGCCATCGTTGAGCCCACGTGCGGCAAAGGGGCTGCCGGACGCCGTGCGTAAGAACTGGTCGCCGCCGGGTACTCGGCAGAACTTCGACGACGTCGACGAGGGGGACAGCACCGTCCTCAACACGCACCGCTGGAAATACGCCTCGTTCTTCAACCGGCTCAAGAACGATATCGACCAGTACTGGGATCCGGTCGCCCGGCTGCGAGCTCGAGACCCCGATGGTCGGATCAACGGGACCAAGACGCGTCGGACCAAGCTGATGATCATCCTCAACGGCGACGGCAGCCTGCACAAGGTCAAGCTCGTGCGCAGCTGCAACGTCGACTACCTCGACGACGAGGCGATTCGTGCCGTCCGGTCTGCCGCGCCGTTTCCCAACCCGCCCAAGGGCATGCTCGACCCGGCGGACGGCAAGCTCTACGTGCCGTTCGGGTTCATCGTGGAGATGGGCAAAAAGGGCGGCATCCAGCGGTACCGTCGCTGAGGCAGCCGGCCCGGGCCCTCAACGAACGACGGCGACGCCCCGTGCAGGAGCGCCGCCGCGTGGAGCGTTCGGCCCTGGAGATCAGTTCGGGGTCTTGGGAGCCGGCAGGCTCGCCATGATCGCCGTGAACTCGGGGTGGTTGGGCGCGGCCTGCAGGGCGGCCTGACACACCTGACGGGCCTCCTCGAACATGTTCGCGTCGCGCATGGTCGAGGCGAGGGATACGACCGGCTCGATGTCGCGGGGGTTGATCGCCACGACGGCGCGCAGGTGCTCGACCGCCTCGCGGGGGCGACCCTGCTTGCGCAGGATGGCGGCGATGAGGTTGCGAATCTCCGCGTCGTTGGGCCGCAGCTTCACCGCGTTCATCAGGTGACCCAGCGCGGCTGCGTCGCCTTCGGACTCGCGGATGGCCAGAGCCAGCATCAGGTGCGGCTGCCAGAACTTGTCGTCGAGGCCGATGATCTCCCGCATGAAGCGCGCGGCTTCGGCGGTCTTCTCGGCGTCGCCCGAGCGCACGCCGTCCATCGCGGCGTCGTACTTGTCCTCGAAATCCTCGACCGTGATCTGCAGGATGCCGCGGCGCGCGAACGCGTCGTCGTCGAGCGACCGGCGGGGCAGCTCGAGGATCTGCTCGAGGAACGTTTTCGCCTTGCCGGGCGCGTCGTCGTTCTCTTCGTCGTCGAGGTACATCGAGGCCACGTAGCGGAGCACCGTGGCGCTCTGGTTGTACTTCTCGGCGGCCTTGAGCAGTAGGTTCGTGGCCTCTTCGAGGCCTTCGTCTTCGTGCAGGTCGAGCAGCATGTCCAGCGTGCTCTTGCCGATGCCGTCGAGCTCCATCGCCTGGCGGAGCAGGGTCATGGCCTCTTCGCGGTCTTCGTTGGCCTGGTCGCCGTCGCCCTCGGAGCGGTCCCACAGCACGTTGGCCAGGTCGCCGAACGCCGAAGGCACCTTGCCCTCGTCGATCGCCCGGCGCAGGAACGGCTCGGACTCGTCGAACTTGTCGGCCTCGATGAACAGCGAGCCGATGCGCGCCATCAGCAGCGGGGATTCGTTGCCCTTTTCGGCGGCGAACTCGGCGACCTTGAGCGCGTTGGCGTTGTCACCGGCGGCGCGCAGCGTGTCGATGAACTGCGTCGCGACCTGCTCGTCGGTCGGGTCGATGTTGAACGCCTGGTTGAAGTGCTGGACCGCCGAAGCCACGTCGCCGAGGCGCCGGAACAGCGTCGCGAGGTGGTGGAAGGCCTGCTTGTCGTCTTTGCGCTTCTGCGCGGCAACCGACAGCGCCTGCAGCGACAGCGGGATCGCCGACTGATCGGTCGGGTTGCGGACGAGAATGTCGACCATCATGTGCAGCCCCTGCATGGCGTTGTCCATGGCGGGGTCGCGGTTGATGGCGTCGACGAACGGCGTCAGCAGCTGGTCGGGCGTGGTGGGGATGCAGCGGCCCTGCAGCGCGCTGAGGTTGCCCAAGCCGACGAGGAAGGACATCAGCGCCTGCTGATTCTCGGTGCCGAAGGCGTCCTTCCACTCGGTCTCCTCGACTTCGCCGTCGAAGTGCCCAGCCAGCTCCTTGAGCACGCCGAGCATGCGCTGCGGCAGCTCGTCGGCTTTGGCGCCCCAGCTCCACTTGCCCTTCTCCGTGAGGCTCTCACCGTCGACGGCCACCAGCCGCGTGGTCACGGCGATGTTCTCTTCGTCGACCCGCATGTCGGTGACGAGGCCGAACTTCGCGTTGGGGAAGCGGCCAATGCCCTCGAGCGCGCGCTCGTCGGTCCACGGCTCGCGAAACACCATCAGCGCGGGAACCTTGCGGCCTTCCTGGTCGGCCATCGCGGTGAAGACCGGCGCGGCCGCTTGAACGCTGCGGGTGGCGAGCTCTTGAGCCCACCAGCGCTGCACGCCCATGGCCAGCGGTGCGCCTTTGCCTTCGTTGGTGCAGGCGAAGGGGAGAATGACGAGCTTGATGTCGGCAGCGGCTTGAGCGACCGCCTCGGGGTCGTCCTCGGCCTCGTTGAACATGACGTCCTCTTCGCCCTCGGGCGCGGCGAGGCTTTCCTCTTGGCGTTCGTCTTCGCTTGCCATGAGGCGCGAACCTAGCAGCCCCTCACCCGGTCTCGTAGGTCTTTTTCGCCCGGCGTCGCCCGCCGCACGGGCCGGGGGCACGCGGTCCGTCCCGCGAGGCTGCAGCCTCGTCAAACGCCGGGAGCGCGGCGGCAGGCGCCCTGTTACGGTTGCCCAGATGGCTGGGACGGCCCGCTTTTGGCTCAGCGCGACGACCGCAGTGGTCGCTGGCGTGCTCCTGGGCGGGTGCGCGGAGCCGACGGTCGACCGGGTCGTGGTCTGGGTCGATTCGGTCGACGACGGAGCCGTCCGCAAGGTGCAGGTCTACGATCGCGGGCAGCGCTACGCGATCGAACTCGAGCCGGACGTGCCCGGCTCGGATACGGAGTCGCTCGGTCTCGCGGTCGACCCTCGTGGCCGCGGCGTGGCGCTTTCGGGCCAGCGGACGACCCGCTACGTCGGTTTCGACGATACGCGCCAACCGGTGTTGAGCGCGGCGCCGCTGTTCGGTGCCGAACTCACCGCTGCGTTCTCGTTCACGCGCAACGCCGACGCGCTTCTGCGGGCGCCCGCGGGCAGCGGCGGGGATCGGTTCTCCTTCGTCCCGATCGCGTCGCCGGTGCCCGCCGTCGCCGAGGCGATCACCGCGCCCGAGGGGACCGCGACCGGCGAGTTCTCGATGGTTTCCGCGGCCGATGCCCCGGTCTTCGTCTGGGTCGAGCACGGGCAGTCACCCTCTCGCGCGACCGGCCGCGTGCAGGCCGTCGCGTACCCAAGCGATGTCCATCCCGACGGCCTGCAGGTCGAGGCGCTCACGGTGTTGGGCCAGGGGGAGCTCTTCGGCACGCCGCCGGGTCTCGTCGGCGACCGTCAGATCCGCGATCAGTGGTGTCCACATCGGACCTGCATCTCTCCGGATGGACGCAGCGTCGTCACGCCGGCGCCGGGTCGCTGCGCGTTCTGGAGCTGGCGGTGGGACGGGGCCGAGGACGAGACTTCGCCGACGCTCATCGAGATCGAGGATGGCTGCCCCGCGCAGCCGCGACCGCTGCCCTCGCTGTTCGCCCAGATCGACGTCGATCTGCTCGTGCTCGACGACGACGACCGGGTGTATCTCGCCGACCTTTCGGCGCGGACGATGCGTTCGGCGCCGAAGCTGTGGACCAACGCCGGCCAGCTGCGGCTGGGAGAGGGCGGCCGCTCGGTCGTGCTGGTCTCCGACGACTCGAGGGTCGTTCGCGTCGATGCGCAGGGACCCCGCATCATCGCGGCCGACGCCATCCCGTGTGCCGGTCCGCCCTCCGTCGCGCACGTGAGCGCCAACGGTCTGTGGATGGTGCGGGTGTGTCTGCCCTCGGAAGGAGAGTTCGCCGGGCCACAGCAGGGCGTCATCATCCGCGCGTCTCCCTTGGGCACCGAAACCTTCGCCTCGGTGCCGATGGAGGCGCTCGGCATCGATGACCGCGGAAACGCCCTGCTGTTCAGCCGCAGCGACAGCGGAGAGCCACGGGGCCTCTTCGTCCTCGACGCCGGCGGCACCGTCACGCGGGTCGACCCGCTCGAACCCGAGCCGACGCTGGTCCGCTCGACCATCGTCGACGACATCTACTTCTCCACCCAGCAAGTCCTCCGCTGAGCCCGGGGGCGGGCTGCTAGCAGCCTGTGGTGCATCCCGACGCGGCGGATCGCGAAGGATCTTTCGCTCCTGGGTAGGAGCCAAAACGCCGCTGTACCGGGCGTACCGCAAGTTTTGGCGACACCGCCAGGAGCGAAAAAGACGAGCGAGGCGTCGTGATGGGTTGCACCACAGGCTGCTAGAGGTCGACGGCGACCTTGATGGCGACCTCGCCGGTGCCGCGAGCGGGGACGGTGGCGGGGGTGTCGGGCAGGGAGACGGCATCGCCGGCGTCGGGCAGCAGCGCGGCGGCCCCGAGGTTGCCGTTGCGGTCCAAGATGGCGTTGGCTTGGTAGGCGCCGGCGTGGACCTGCTCGAAGTCCAGCGTGGCTTCGGTGGCGCCGGCGGGGACGACGACGCTCAAGAAGCGAGAGGGGACGCAGTTGTTGAGCGGGTCGATGCCGCAGGTGGTGCTGGAGAGCACGACCCAGACGCGTCCTTCCTGCTCGAGCGGGACGTCCCAGCTGGTGCGCGCGCGCAGGCCAGGCATCGGCGGAAAGGGGGCGTCGCCGGCCTGAACGGGCGGAGTCGGGAAGGCGCCCTGCAGCGCCCTACCTTCGCGACGCACGGCGGGCCAGGCGATGTGCGGCCGGCCGAAGACGTCGACGTCGAGCTGCAAACCATCGTCGCCGTCGAAGGCGAAGCGTGCGTCGACGGCGGTGCATCCGCCCTGCAGCGCGCAGAACCGCCAGGTGCCCCCGTCGACGTCCTGCAGCACGGTTCGGGTGTCCCGCGGGATGCCGAGAAACTCGCCGCCGTTGCGAAACGTCAGCTGCGGCTGTCCGTCGTGCTCCTCGAGGGCGAAGGCAAAGCGCAGGCTGTTGTCGGGATCGAGGTCGACCCGGGCGAACAAGACGCCCTCGCTCGCGGCGCGCACGTCCATGTTCATCGTTGGAAAGCTGCCCGCCGAGGTCCAGGACTCGACGGGCGCGACCCAGAGGCCACTGATCGCGGTGAAGAAGGCGGCCGTGTCGACGTCGACGGCGCCCGTCGTGTCGGCACCGCTGCTGCTGCCATCGGCCCCCTCCGAGGTCTCGGTTGCGGCGTTGGTGGTCGACGACGATCCGGAGGCGGACGTGCTCGCGTCTTCGACCGCGGATCCGTCGGTGTCCGCGGGGGCGTCGTCCGAAGAACACGCGGTCAAAGCGAGAAGAATCGCGGCGGCGGGCAGCCACGTCGAGGTCAAGCCAGTCATATGGACCGATGGTCGCGCCGGGGCCGGGTCGGGATCCGCCGGCGCATGGCAACGGTGACGACGAGCACCCTGGCGTTGCAGAACGCTACGGCTTCGCGAGCGCGACGATGCGGTCCATCATGCGGTGGACCTCTTCTTCGGTATTGTAGAAGTGGGGCCCCAGGCGCAGGCCGCAGCCGGGTCGCCAGTCGTGTTTGTACCGCTCCTCGATGAGCTGCGCGGAGACCTGCTCGGAGTTCGAGAACTCCACGGCGACGAAGCCGGTCCGCTGCTGTGCGTCCAGCGGGGAGTGGATCTGCAGGCCGGCACCCTGCGCGCGGTCGATGATGATCTGGCACAGCGCCAGGTTGTGCGCGCGGATGCGGTCGACGCCGACCTCGAGCAGGTTCTGATACGCGGCGTGGGCGACGTAGTAGGCGGGCATCGAGGGGGTGCCGCCCATGAAGTGCCACGGGCCCTTGGCGTAGCGAATCGGGGCCGCTTCGAAGGCGAATGGCTCCGCGTGCCCCATCCAGCCGGTCAAGCGCGGCTTGAGCTGGTCTTCGAGTCCGGGCCGGACCCACAAGAAGGCGGTGCCCGGTCCGCTGCACAGCCACTTGTGGCTGCCGCCGACGACCAGGTCGACGCCGAGCTCGACGACGTCCATCGGAAGGACGCCCGCGGTCTGGTAGACGTCGAGCATGACCAGCGCGCCAACCTCGTGTGCGCGGTCGCAGATCGCCTTGACGTCGTGCAGCGCGCCCGAGACGTAGACGGCGTGGCTGATCGAGACGATGGCGGTGGTCTCGTCGATCGCCTCGAGCATGCGCTCGGTGGAAACGGTCATGCCGTCGTCGCTGTCGACCAGATGCAGGTTCGCGCCGAGGTCTCGGTAGCGGTCCCACACGTAGATCACGTTCGGGAACATCAGCGACTCGATGACCACCTTGTTGCGCGGGCCGGACCAGTCGAAGCAGCTCGCCACCGACGCCTGGAAGAACGCAACGTTCTGGTTGAGCGTGGTGTGCCCGGGGGTTCCGCCGAAGAACTTGGCTACGGTGTCGCCGACCTCGGTCACGAACTCGGTCCATGCGTGCCAGGCCTCTACGCCCTGCTCTTGCCAAAGATCGGCGTAGGTCGCCAGCGCCGCACGAGCGGCGGTGGGCATGGCGCCCATCGAGTTGCTGTTCATGTACGTGCTCGTCGCAAGGATCGGGTAGTCCTCGCGATAGCGGGCAAGCTCGGGATCAATCCGTTTCATCGTCGGTGTCGCGGTCATCGGAAGCGGCGTCGGGTGTGGAGGCAGGTGAAGGCTCGGGCTCGGGCTCGGGCTCGGGCGCGTACGGGTCGAACGGCAAGACGCTGATCCGTCGCGCGTTGAAGCGCAGCATCTCTTCGGTGGTGAACGCTTCGTCCTCGCCGACCAGCTCGCGGCGAACGAAGTCCTCGATCACGGCGCGAGCTTCGTTGCCGGCCTCGCGCCGCATGCGGTCGACGGTGAGCAGGGCGTCGGCCGGGATGCCGCCGGTGTCCAAGCCCAGGCGGTCTTCGCAGGCGTCCCAGTGATCGAACAAAATCTCGCGCTTGCGCTCCACGCTGAGCGCGTCGTCGCCCCACACGGCGAGCAGGTCGGCCGGCAGCTCGCGCAGGCGCTTGCCGATCTGTGCGCGATTCCAGGCGACCGCGAGGTCGATGCGAAACGCCTCGGTCTCGCGCAGCGCGGCCATCTTGGCCGAGGTCGACAGGTCGTGACCCGAGGCGCGAATCAACCACTCGAGCGGTCCCTGCATCGCGAAGCCCCCGCTGTTGGACACGAAGCTGGGCGCGCCCGGGCGGCGGCCGATCTTTCCGTTCTGGCTGTCGGCCGAGGACGGGCGACGCCAGCGGTCTGCAAAGTAGGCGCGGCCGTCGGGCGCGACCGTCATCGTGAAGCGACGCTGCGGGTCGACGTAGCGGTAGCTGCCGTCCTCGAGGCGCTCGAGGCCGAGGTCGGCGGGTCGGCTGCGAGTGGTGGGAAGGGGCGCCTCGACGATGCGGGGTGCCGGAGGCGGAGCACCGCCCGAGGGCGCTCCACCGGCGGGCGGCGGGGCCGTGATGCGCTCGCTCGCAGGCCGCTGCGGCTCACCGCTGGGGGCGAGCATCAGCGCGGCCGCAAAAACTGTCGAGAGCACCACGGGCGTTAGGATGCAGCAGGCCAGGCGGCTGCACCGTGCGTCGTCGCACTCGCGCGCCGAGAGGCGCGCGGGGGCTCAGCTGTCCGCGACGAAGGCGGTGTAGGCCGCGGCGTCCATGAGGCCGTCGAACGCCGCCGGGTCCGCCGGGCGAACCTTGATCATCCATCCGTCGGTGTACGGGTTCTCGTTGACGCTCTCGGGGGCGTCTTCGAGCGCGGCGTTGCACTCGACGACTTCACCGTCGAGGGGCGCGTAGAGCTCGGAGACGGCCTTGACCGAGTCGACGTCGCCGAAGGTCTCGCCGGCTTTGAGGGCGGTGCCCGGGTCGGGGAGCGTCACCATGGTGATGTCGCCGAGCTGCTCGACGGCGTGCGCCGTGATGCCGACGATCAGCAGGTCGCCCTCCTTGCGGGCCCATTCGTGCTCTTTGGTGTAGCGGAGGTCAGCGGGAAAATCGCTCATGACGTTCTCTTGCGTGGGTTGGGGTTACGTGCGCTTGTAGAAGGGACCTTTGACCTGCTCGGCCTCGATGACGCGACCGCGCTGCGACAGCCGCAGCGGCGCGCCGGGGCTGGCCATCGACTTGGGCACGTAGGCCAGGCCGATTGCACCGCCGACGGTCGGGGCGACGCCGCCGGAGGTCACGTGACCCACCACCGCGTCACCGTCGCCAAGCACGTCGGCGCCGGCGCGGACGATGCCGCGGGAGGTGACCTTGAAGCCGACGAGCTTGCGGGAGATGCCCTCGGCCTTCACGGCACGAAGCGCCTCTTGGCCGACGAAGGGGTGGGGCTTGTCGAGCTTGACCACCCAGCCCAGTCCCGCTTCGTACGGGTTGGTGGTGGCGTCGATGTCGTTGCCGTACAGCGACAGCCGAGCCTCGAGGCGCAGCGTATCCCGAGCGCCAAGGCCGATCGGCGCGGCGCCGGCGGTGGTGAGCGCGGTCCAGGCGTCGACGGCCTTGTCGGCGGGCACGAACAGCTCGAACCCATCCTCGCCCGTGTAGCCGGTGCGCGCGGCGAGGACCTCGGTGCCGGCGAGCGTGCCGTGAGCGAGTCCGAAGGAGGGGACCTCGGCCAGATTCGCACCCGCGAGCTCTGCGACCATCGCGACGGCCTTGGGGCCCTGAACCGCCAGCAGCGCGAACGCGTCGCTGTGGTCGGTCATCGTGCAGTCGCCTTCGAACGTGGACAGCACGTCGGCGAAGTGGGCGATGTCCTTGTCGATGTTGGCGGCGTTGATGACGATGCGGAAGTGCTGCTCGCCGAGCTGGTAGACGATGCAGTCGTCGACGATGCCGCCGTCGGCCTGGCAGGAGACGGTGTACTGGGCCTTGCCGGGGACGAGCTTGCTGACGTCGTGGGTGACCAGCTTCGCGACCCCGGCGAGGGCGTCGGCGCCGGTGAAGTCGACCTCGCCCATGTGCGAGACGTCGAACACGCCGACGCCGGTGCGGACCGCCTCGTGTTCGGCGAGGATGCCTTCGTATTGGATCGGCATGTCCCACCCGCCAAAGCCGGCCATTTTGGCGCCGAGCTCGACGTGGGTGGCGTGCAGGGGCGTGGTCTTGAGCGTCATCGGGGCGCCTGCACTATCGACAACCGCGCACCGCAAGGCAAGCCGTGTCGTGCGCCTTTGTCCGCGGGCCCCGGCCTTGCTAGACAACAGGGGTGGCCGTTCGCCCTCTGACGTGCACCCGCTGTGCAGCGGCGTTCACCCTGCTCCTCGCCGGCGCGGGGTGCCGCGGCCGGGACACCGACACCCCCGGCGGCAAGAAGACGCAGATGCAGGCCGACGCCACGGTGCGCCAGGCGATTCGCCAGTCGCCCGAGGGCTTCATCTTCTTTCCGTCGAAGCGGGCCGAGGCGGTGTACGAGCTGCCTCGACTCAACGAGATCGCCCAGAGCATGCGTCAGCCGGCCGCGGCGTGTTTCCTCGAGCGCGCGGTCGAGACGATGAAGCCCGCCCCGGCGACTGACGACGGCTACGACGGGGTACCCGACGGTCAGGCCAAGCTGCGGCTTCGCATCGGTGCCGATGGCAAGGTGCTGCGGGTCGAGACGCTCGAGACCGGGTTCGTCGACGACGAGGTCCCCGACTGCGTGTCGCGTCACCTCAAGCGGCGACGGTTTCCGCAGAACGAAACCGGCGCCGCCCACTACATCGACGTCGTGTACTGGGTCTCGCTGGGGGCGCAGCCCAACTCCGCCACGCACACCGAGTCGGTCAAGCGCGAGCAGATCGAAGCCGGCGTGCGCGCCAAGAAGTGCATGCAGGGTCGCGTCGGTGAGGGCCGCTATGAAGTCGGCGGCCTCAACCTCGTCGCGCGCAACGGCGTGACGGTCGCAAACCGCATCGAGCAGGTCGACGTCAGCCAGCCGGTGCGGCAGTGCCTTGCGACGGCGTTTCGAGCCGTTCGCCTGCTGCCGGACGACGCGACGTTCATCCGTCCGGTCGTGCTCGACGTCGAGTTTGCCGTCGGGCCCGATGGGGGCGTCTCGGTCGAGGGCGAAGAGTGGCTGCGCCTGGTCAAGCTCGAGGAGCGTGCGCGGAGAGCCCAGGCCCGCACGGAGCTGTCCGATGACGAGCTGGCCGATGACGAGGGGGCGGTCGATCCCGACGCCGTCGACCAGCTCGAGCGGCCGCCGGCGCCAGAGCCAGAGCCGGAGCCCGAACCCGAGGCGCCGAAAGTCGACCCGGGGCAGGGCGGGTTGCGGCTGGACATCGGGCCGCGCGGTGGTGGAGGCCGCGCGGGGTGAGCCTGCCGGCGGTGCGCGCTGCGGGGCGCCTGTCGGGGTTGCCGTTGTGCGACCCCGCGGAGCTCGATGACGCCACGGGGTTCGTCCGGCTCGTTCGGCGCCTCGTCACCGTACCGCTGACGACCCTTGGCCTGCTCGCCGCCGGCGCGGCGCTGTCGATGGGCAACATCATCGCCGCCGGCATCGCGACGGCGATCACCGCGGGCGTGGTGGTGTCGATCGTTCGCGACACCCGGCTGTCCAAGGCGCTCGACCAGCTGCGGACGGGGGCGGTCGAGCAGGCGGAGGCGAGCATGGTCAGCTTGACCGCGCCCGAGGTCAGTCCGGATCGTCAGCGGATGCGGGCCGAGGCCTACCTCGCGGCGATTGCATGGTCGCGGGGGGATACGGCGGCGGCGCTCTCGTGGACGCAGGCGCGCCGATCCACGCTGCTTCGCTTGCGAGCGCCCGCGGACGAGCATTTTTTGACCGAGGTGACCGAGGTCTTGCTGCTGGCCCTGCGCGGCGAGGTGGACGCAGCCGAGCGCGCGCTTGCGGCGGTCGAGCCGTGCCCTCCAGGGGCTCGATACCTGCGGGGCGAGGCGCTCGCCCGGCTCAGCGTTGCGTTTGCGCGTGACGAACCCGAGCGGGTCGCAGAGGCGCTGCAGCGCTGGTTGCCGCTCACCGAACCCAGCGCACCCCTGCTCGGCGCACTGATGGTCTGGGCCCTCGACCGCAACGCGCGAACGGCCGAGGCGTACCGGCTGCGTTCCGACGTGGACACCGAGCTCATCCGCCCGCACGCACCGCGCCTGCACGACTGGCTGCGCCGCTTCGACGACGCCCGACTGCGCTACCGGACGGGCTGAGCCGTCACTCGCTCGCAGCCGGACCCGATGTCGACTCGCTCGCCGGTGTTTCCGGGTTCGGCACGGGGTCGGTCGGCGAGTGAAGGTCGCTCTCGAGCTCGATGGGGCCGTCGGCGATCGCGGCGATGTTGCTCATTTCGATCGACTGCGAGATCGAGGCGTGCGGATCGATGTTGGCGATCAGGGAGGCGGCCTCGGTGTTCTCGAGGACCTCCTCGTGGTCGCTGTTCGAGGGCAGGAAGAAGCTGATCGCCATCGAGCCGCAGATGAGCCCGGCGACGATGCCCAGCGAGATGCCGACCGGGACGTGCAGCGGCTCGATGAGGCCGAAGGCACCCTCGGCGAGGATCATCTTGCCGCCGATGTACGCGAGCACCAGGCCGAGCCCGTATTTGAGGTACGCGAACTTGTCGAGGATGCTCTGCAGCAAGAAGAACATCGCGCGCAGACCCAAGATCGCGCAGACGTTGCTGCTGAAGACGATGAACGGGTCGCGACTGATGCCGAACACCGCTGGGATGGAGTCCAGCGCGAAGACGACGTCGCTGGTCTCGATCATCAGCAAGACGATGAACAGCGGCGTGAACCGGAGTCCTCGCTTGGTGCGAACGGCGAACTTGTCGCCGTGGTAGCGGCGGGTCAGCGGGAGAACGCGGCGGGCGAGCTTGTAGGCGATGTTGCCCGAGGGCTCGGGGTCGTCATCGTCGGTGAACAGCAGGCGGATGCCCGTGAACAACAAGAAGCCGCCGAAGACGTACAGCGTCCACGAGAACATCTCGATCAGGCTGATGCCGACGACGATGAACACGCCGCGCAGGACGAGCGCGCCGACGATGCCCGCGAACAACACCCGGTGCATCACCTCCGGCTTCACGTCCATGTAGCGGAAGATGACGATGAAGACGAAGAGGTTGTCGACCGAGAGCGACTTCTCGATGAGGTAGGCCGAGAAAAACTCCAGCCCGGCTTCCTGCCCCAGCTCGAGATAGACGAAGAGGTTGAAGCACAGGCTCAGACAGACCCAGACGACCGTCCACGTCAGCGCCTCTTTGACCGACACCGCTTTGGCGGTGCGGTGGAAAACGCCCAGGTCGAGCGCGACCATGAACAGCACGCCCAGCAGAAACGCGGCCCAGAGCATCGGCGAACCGACGCTGGCCGCGCCCAGCAGGGGGCCCGCCGACAGGGCGGGGAGTCCGTTCAACAGCCCGTTCAAGCTCGGACCTGTGCGTCAACCATGTCCGGGCGGGCTCGACTAGGCGTCGAGGCGCTCGAACTTGGTGTCCTTGAGCTTGATGACCAGCTTGCGCGGCTTGGCGTCGTCTTGGAAGTCCAGCTCGACGAGCGTGCCCGTGAACTCGACGTAGGTGCCGCGGGGGTACCCGTCGCCGATCTTCTCGGTCGAGAGGAGGTTGTACTCGATCGTGATCTCGTACAGCACCGGGTCATCGACCAGCACCGACGCTTCGTACTGGCCCAGCTCGCGGTCGGCGATGTTTTCGCCAAGCTCCGAGACGACCTGGAAGCGGCCCTGGCCCGTGAAGGAGCCGGGCTTGTTCTTGAGCGCGTCGAGGTGCGCGGCGCGCTCCCCGCTGCTCATGCTGTTGAAGGCGTCGAGGTTCTTCGCCCCGAAGGTCAACGCATCGCCCTTGACGTCGAAGCGCTCGGGCGCTTTCTGCCACGACGGCTCGTCGTCCTTCACTTTGTTGTCACACCCGAGCGGCACTGCCGCCATGCCGAGCAGTGCAAGGGCGGCAAGGGAATGTCCCACAGCGCGCATGGCCGGAAACCTATCACGACGCGGCCGGTTGTCCATCGCTGCCTGAAGCCCGAAATCGGGCGAGCACGAGGCGTTTCACCCCGCTTGCAATGGGCGGGCCGCTTTGCCGGAACGGCATGGCACCACCCTCTCAGAGTGGTTGTCGACCCTCGCACAGGGCGTCGGGGCCCAAGATCTTGGCCAGCTCGTCTCGGGCCTGGTCGACCGTCGCGGCCAGGTTCGCCGGGGCTTCGAACGTGATCCGCACGTGATAGTCGATCGAGCCGTCCTCGGCCCGAGCCCAGCGCGGGTACGAGCCGATCTCGACCCCGTCGTACTTCGCGACCAAGGCGTCGAGGTGCGAAGCGAGCTTGCTCTCGTCGAGCGTGGAGTGGAGCAGGGCGAGGTGCCAGCCGTCGCCGCGCGGCAGGTCGTCGGCGTTTTCGAGCTGCTCGAGCTTGGAGCGGAAGAGGCTGGGGACGCCCGGCAGGATGTAGATCGTGGCCTGGGCGGGGTCGTCGGCGCGGTCGAGGTCCAGGCGCATGACGGGCCAGCCCTTGGCGCCCCGCAGCGTGGTGCCCTCGGGGACGTCGGCCATCGACAGCGCGGCGTCGGTCAGGCGCTCCCCGTAGTGGTGCCGCAGCTGGGCGGCCATCTCGGGGTGCTGCCGGAGCGGGCGACCGGTGGCGGCGGCGACGGACGCCATCGTGATGTCGTCATGGGTCGGCCCGACGCCGCCGGAGGTGAAGACCACGTCGGCCCGGCCGCACAGGCGCAGCAGGGCCTCGCCGATCGCTGCGGCGTCGTCGCCCACCATCGCCATCTCGACGAACCGGATGCCCAGACGCCGCAGCGTCTTGGCCATGTGATGCCCGTTTTCGTCGCGGATCTTGCCGCTGAGCAGTTCGTCGCCGATGAGCAGCAGGCCGGCGGTGGGGGGCGATGCGGGAGTCTGCGGGTCGGCCATCGGGCACGGGGACCATAGCAGTCCCGGCCGGCGTGGCACCGGCTTGACCGCTCGCGCACGGCGGCGTATCTCCCGGCTCATGTCCGATCTCGACGGCCGCTACTTCGCTGATGCCACGCTCGCGCTCGCCGACGGACGGATCTTTCGCGGCAAGGCGTTCGGCGCCCGCGCGACGTCGGTCGGGGAGGTCGTGTTCAACACCTCGATGACCGGCTACCAGGAGATTCTCACCGATCCCTCGTATGCCGGTCAGCTGGTCTGCCTCACCGCCCCCGAGATCGGCAACGTCGGTTGCAACGCGGAGGATGTCGAGTCTGATGCGCCGGGTGCCGAGGCGCTCATCGTGCGCGCACTGTCTCCGGTGGTGTCGAACTGGCGCGCCGAGACGTCGCTCGGTGCGTACCTGCAGGGGCGCAACATGCCCGGCATCGCCGAGCTCGACACGCGCGCGCTGACCCGCCATCTGCGGGAGACCGGCGCGATGATGGGTGCCGTCAGCACCGACGGCATCGCGCCCGAGCGCCTGGTCGAGATGGCCAAGGACGCGCCGCCGATGGAAGGTCGCGCGCTCGCCCACCGGGTGAGCACGCAGAAGCAATACGACTGGGATGCCACCACGTATCGCTGGCCCGAAGACCCCGCCCTGCCCGACGCCGGACATCACGTCGTCGCGTTCGACTTCGGTATCAAGCGCAACATCCTGCGCTACCTCCGAGACCACGGGCTTCGCGTCACCGTGGTGCCCAGCGACACCCCCGCGGCCGACGTCCTCGCGATGAAGCCCGACGGCATCTTTTTATCGAATGGCCCCGGCGACCCGTCCGCACTGCGCGACGTCGTCGAGAACATCAAGGCGCTGCTCGAGGGCGCCGGTGCGACCCCGATCTTCGGCATCTGCTTGGGGCACCAGCTGCTGTGCCTGGCGCTGGGCGGCACCACCTACAAGCTCAAGTTCGGTCACCACGGCGGCAACCACCCCGTGCGCGACGAGTCGACGGGGTCGGTGGCCATCACGGCGCAGAACCACGGCTTCGCGGCGTCGATGGACTCGTTCGGAGACCGAGCGCAGCTGTCGAAGCTGAACCTGTTCGACAAGACGGCGGCGGGAGTTCGCATCGAAGGTCGCCCGATCTTCGGCGTGCAGTACCACCCCGAGGCTTCGCCGGGCCCCCACGACGCGGTGCCGTTGTTCGCCGACTTTGCCGCGTCGGTGCGGGCGTACGCCGAGGCGCGTTGATGCTCGATGCGGACGCGTCGTCGTCGAGCGTCTGGTCGGGCCTGCTCGACGAGGCCGCGGCGCGGGTGTTCGATGGTGAGGCGGGGCGCGCTCGTCTGGCGCCGCTGCTCGAGCGCTGGGACGACGAGGTCGGTGCGATTCGGGAGGACGACGCCCTCCGCGAGCTCCTCCAGGCGGTGCGCACGGACTGGGCGCTGTGTGACGTCCCGAGGCGCGACGGCCGACCCTGGCTGCACCACCTGCTCGAAGGCGCCTTCGGGACGATCCCCGACCGATGGCGCCCACTCGCGCGCAACCACGTCGGCTTGTTCGAAGTGTTCCCCGGCGCGGTCAGCTGGCTGCGTGATCTTCGAGCAGGGCTGAGCGTCCCCGTGCTCGACGCGCTGCCGCAGCCGCCGGAGCCCGACGGCCCCGCGGCGATCTGGGAGGCCCGCGTGATCTTGTCCGAAGGCACGGCCGTGCTGGCCCGGCCCCCGCTGGCGTACCCGATGCAGATGCACCCCACGTTCGTGGCGAAGAGCGAGGCTCGGTTTGGTGCGGCGCAGCCCAAGCTCCCGTGGGCGGCACTTCGCCGCGGATGGCTGCACGTGTCGCGGGCGCGCCGTGCCGATCCGCGGACGTTGTTCCGCCTCTGAGGTGCCGCGGCGCGAACCGCTTCGATCGGGCACCATGGCCGCAGCATCACCGACGGCGCGGTCGACCGGGCCGCGTCTCTCGCAACCCCACGTGCAGTGATCCTCCGATGTCCATTCGCTACCGACGCCTCCTTTGTCTCGTTGCTCTGACGTTGGGTGCCCCCGCATGTGATTCGGCCGAACCGGCCGCGAAAACGAAGCCGGCGGATCTGGGAGCGCCGGCCGCCGCGACGCCGAACCCGATGAGTCCCGAGCCCGCGGCGGTCGCTGCGAAGGCCGTCCCCGCGACCCCGGAGGCGAAGGAGACGGTGGTCGCGAGGGACGTCGAGGCCGTCAGCAAGCCCGCGCCCGTGCTGCCGGAGGCTGGAGCGTTCGGGCCGGCGTACTTCGCCGTGGAGAGCAAGGGCGTCTACCGGCTCGAGGGCGGCGAGTTCTCGCGCGTAAAAAGCGGCCCCGAGACGCTCATCAAGCAGATGTCGATCGGCGCGGACGGGGGCGCGTACATGCTGACCCGCGAGGGCATCATGGCGCTCGACGGCGCGGCCGCGAAGATGGTCGCCAAGACGTCGTACGAGAAGACCGGCAACGTCGACGCGTTCGCGGTCACGGCCGCGGGCGAGGTCTGGGTCGCCGGCTACAACGGCGTGGGTCACTACGCGGGCAAGACGTGGACCGTGATGGACAAGGCGACGCTGGGGGAGGGCGTCACGCTGCTTCGCGGCGTCGCGGTCGACCGGGAGGGGCGAGTCTGGGTCGCCTCGTCGAACGCGCTGCACTACAAGGAGCCCGGCGCCGACGCCTGGTCCGAGGCGGACGTCAGTGGCGCGACGTCGCGAAAGCCGTTCTTCAAGGGCGTTGGGTTCGATCGAAGCACGGGCGGGGTCGTGGCCGTCGCCAGCAGCCGCGTGCTCTCCGTGACGGGACCGGATGCCATCAAGGCCATCGCGATGCCAGACGATGCGCTCGCCTCGTTCGAGCTGCTGTCGTTCGCCTCCAACGGGCTCGGGGCCGTCAAGACCGGGGCGAAGGGCGTGGCCCGGCTGGAGCCCGGCGGGTCCGTCACGTCGTATGCGATGGACGACGACTTTCTCGGCACGCGCGTGGTCGCGCTGACCGTCGACGGCCAAGGACGCGTGTGGGTTGCAAGCGAGTTGGGCGTCAGCGTGGTGGGTCCTGGCGACGCGCGAGCGAGGTGGATGATGGGCTCGGTTCCCGAGATCGCGGGCAAGGTCAAAGGCGTGCTCGTCGTGGGGGCTGGCCCCGCGCTTCCCGACGTCGGCGCGCAGAAGACCGGCGGGCTGCGAGGCATCATCGTGGTCGACGGCAAGCCGATCGCCGACGCAGAGATCGAGATTTGCCCCGAGCCCTCGCCCCGCATCAAGGCAACGCCGTGTGAAGACAGTCCGATCAAGGCGAGCGGCAAGACCGATGCGAACGGCACGTTCGCCTTCGCCGACGTTCCCGTGGGCGCGTACGGCGTGGGGGTGAAGGTCGGCGAGGCCTGGAAGATCACTTTCGGCGGGGCTTACGGCGCCAAAATGAACGAAGGCGACGACTTCGACATCGGCACGCTGAAGTTCACGACGAAGTGAGGTTGTCCGAGTTTGGCGCGATCAGCCACGCGCTGAAGCTGCCGGGTGCTTCGCAGGGCGGGGTGGGTCCGCTGGAGAGTGCGCCGCCGGGCCCGCTGGGGAGCGCCAAGGCGTCGGTGAGGCCGAGGTCTTGGGCGAGGATTGCGAGCTCGCCAAAGGTCATGCCGGGGTGTTCGTTGGCCGCGTCGTCGTCGGGTGCGGCGCCGCGAACGTGGCCGAAGACGACGGTCCCGTCCGGCTTGAGCCCCGCGAAGCTACGCGACGTCTCATAGGACTGGATCCGCTGCGGGAGGTTGTGGGGCAGCGGGGTTGCGCCGAAAGCCTCGCGATCGAAGTCGATCATGCACACGCCAGCTTCCATCAGCCGGGGTCCGCACGCGATTGCATGCCGAACCTCGCCCAGGCTGCGAGGCGCATTGGTCACCGAGCGTAGCCGGGTGCGAGGTGCGAGCGCCTCCAGCATGGGGTCGTCGGCGGGCATGGAGAGCACGAAGCCGTCGCGGGGAATCGGTGCGCCGCCGCCGACGTGACGTTCGAGGACCGCGTGTGCCTGCAGCACCACGTCCACGCGGTCGTTCGCCTGCGGAGACCGTGAGCCGAACGCGGGCGTGTAGGCGACGCGCACGCCGGGCCACGCCTGCGTGTCCTCGGCGGACCACGTCAGCGTGCAGCGGCCGGTGTCGATGCCGATCAACCGCACCCGCGCGATCGCGGCACCGCGCCGTCCGACGAGCAGTGCGGCCCGAGGAAGCACGGGCATCGTCTGTTCGGCGCCGTCGACCATCAACCACCCCATCGGGCGAGCCTTCGTGCGCAGGGCATGTCCGCCGCCGATGACCGCAGCGCTCCGGGTGCTGGCCCGAACCTCGTCGAGCGTTCGCCCCCGTACCCGGACCGCACGAAGCTCGATGCGGGCCGGATCGAGCTCCAGCAGGTCGATCCGGCAGCGCTTGTAGCCGTGCGGTCCGCAGAGAACCTCGTCGATCCGCACCTCCCGGCCATGCGGCACCCGCCGGGTCGTTCGCGTGCCGTGGCCGGGGGCGAAGCTGTGGACGCGGTCGGGTGCCCAGGCGGTCTCGCTCGCGCCCGCGACGGTCGTGGTGATGCGCGCGTGTGCCTTCAGCGCGGGCCGCTGGGTGCCCAAGGCCTCGCGCGCGTCCTCGGGAAGCGCTCGAAAGACACCCCCGACGCGTCGGATGAGGTCGGGGTGCCGCAGCATCGCCTCGAAGATCCGCAGCGCGCGGCGCTGAGGGCTGCGGGCAAGGACACCTGCGATCCAGCTCTCGTGCAGCTCGGTGACGTCACCGAACAGGATGCGTCGGACCAGCGGAAGCGGAAGGCGCTCGAGCGCGCTGCTGACCGCGTCGAGGTCCAGCTGCGGCAGGACGACCGGAAGGACGTCGTCCTGACGGCGAAGGCCGGGATCGGCATGCAGCGCATCTTCGAACCCCGCGAGCCAGCGAAGCACGAGCGCGAGTTCGTCGTCGTCGCAGGAACGCATCACCTGGACGAAGTGGTCGGTGTCGCACGGGATCTCACCGGCGAGGGTGCGCAGGACGGGGTCGGGCGGCTCGGGCGTGGCACCCACGCCACTGAGCAGGCTGAACCGCCGGTGCAGCCGGGCGCATCGCAGCTGGATCGCGACCAACGGCTGCAGGTTGCTCACGCGGACCTCCACCCCGCGCTGGTCCGCGACGTCGGCCAGTGCGGTGAGACGGTCCGTTGCCTCGGGCGTGCAGCGCTCGATCTCCTCGAGGTCGAATCGCAGCTGTCCGTGCCCGGGGAGGGCGAGCAGCGCGATGAGGCTGTGGACGCCGGCTTCGTCGAGGAACGGCCCCCGCGGGACGATGGTGGCGGCCCGGGGGGTGGTCGCAAGGACGGCGGTCACGCTGATTCTCGTGGGTCTGCCCAACGCACGATTCAAGCCGGGTCCTCGATCGGGCGGGCGGGCCGTCGCGAAGGGTCAACGTGGGCCGTTCAGGGCTGAAGCACCGGCGGAGCGCGTCGCGTCGCGTCGTCGGGGGCGACCGCGGGCTCGGCCGGTGCCCGGGTCTTGGGCGGCTGGGCTCGGAGCGCGGTCGCGCGGTGCAGTGGCTGCCCGAGCAGCATCATCGGGTCCACGGCCACGTCGTCGATTTTGATCGTGAGGTGCAGGTGAGGTGCCGCGGATCGGCCGGTGTTGCCGACCAGGCCAAGTCCAGCGCCGCGCTCGACGACGCTCCCCTCGACCACGAGCACGTCCGAGAGATGGCCGTACAAGCTCGTGATGCCGAGGCCATGGTCCACCTCCACCATCGTGCCGAGTGCGACGTCCTGACCCACGAACGTGACCTCGCCGCGCGCGATGCTCAGCACGAGGTCGCCGGTTGCGCCGCGGAAGTCGACGCCACGATGAAGGCGCGTGCCGGAGCCGGTCACCGGGTCCGTGCGCCAGCCGAACGCCGAGGTGACGTGGACCGACTCGACCGGCCAGGCGAGGTCCGGTCCGCTTCGCAGCGCCGACAATCCGGCCGCATCCCACGGATCCGCAGGCGGGTCGGGCAGCGCGGCCGGTGGCGTGTCGTCGGCCTTTGCGCGTGACGCCGTGGACCCCAGGTCCGGCGCGTCGGGTTCGATGGAGGACGGGAGATCCTCGGGCGGCGGTGCATCACATCCGGCCCACGCGAGCGCGCCCGCGATCGAAGATCGACAGGCGAGGCGTCGAAGGCGGGGCAGGGCAGGGCGCACGCCAGCGCAGGGTACAAAAAAGTCGCCCGCCATCGAGAGGCGGGCGACACGTTCCGACGCGCGGTCGGTGTTACTCGGGCACGCCGCAGTAGCCGACGTCTTCGAGACCCGGCGGGGGCTCTTCGAGCGCCTGGATGCAGGACTCGGTCGGCTCGCTGCAGCCGGTGTCCCCCTCGCTGAGGTCGCAGTACGGGGTGCAGCACGCACTCTCGGCGCCACAGCCGGCCGTGCCGCCGCGGCAGACGAGGCCGGGGTTGCAGCTTTGGATGGTGTTGCAGGGGTCGCCGTCGTTGCCCTGTCCGTCGGCGGGGCCGGGGATGGCGCAGGCAAAATCGTCGAACGCCGCGTAGCAGCCCTGGCCGTCGGGGCAGTTGGGTGCGAGCGGGTTGCAGGTGACCTGGCAGACTGGGAGCGCGCCGTCGTTGAAGGCGAAGCACTCACCACCGAACTCGCAGGCTTGGCCGACCGTGCAGTACTCGAGGCAGAAGCCCGGGCCGGTGTTGCCGCTGACGTCGGTCATGCAGAAGAAGCCCGCACCACAGCTGTCGTTGTCTTCCATCCGCTCGCAGGGCTCGCCCCACTGGTCGTCGCCGATGATCTCGACGCACTTGGTCGCGTCCACGGTTCCGCCGCCGGGCGTGGCCACGTACGAGGTGCACTTTTGGCCGCGCGGGCAGTCCTGGGCTGCGGGGTCGCACTGGCCCTCGATCCCGCCGTCGGGCGGCATGATGAAGCCGCCACCATCGTCGCCGCCCCCGTCGTCGCCGGCATCTCCACCGTCGCCGCCGTCTCCACCGTCGCCGCCGTCTCCACCATCGCCGCCGTCTCCACCATCACCCGCGCCGCTCATCGACGCGTCGCCGCCGCCACCGTCGCCGTCGGCCGTCGTGATCACGCCGCCGTCATCCGAGGACGAGTCGCCCGCGCCTCCGGTGCTGGCCCCGGTCGTCGCGCCGTCGCTGTCGCTGTCGCAGCCGCCGAGGCCGAGCGTGGCCGCCGTCAACAACCCGAGCGCGCCGCGCACGAGAATCGTGGAAGTCGAGGTCATAGATGCAAATCCGAAGCTGAACCGTGACATGGTGGTGCCCTCGCTCGGGACGCACGCGCCCGAGCCGCGTACGGGTGTACACCACGTGCGACCTCACAAGCCAGTGGAAAGTACCGTTCCTGCCAAGGCTGTCGGTCATTCACCGACATCTCTGCGCAGTGTTCACGCCCGCGCGGAAGTGCGAGGCTTGGGCGAGGCATGGGCGCGGTCGATCAATCCAACAATAAGGTTACCGTCCTGGGTGCGGGCAGCTGGGGCACGGCGCTTGCCATCCACTGCGCCCGCCGGGGGTTCTCCACGTCGCTGTGGACGCGCCGCGCGGACCACCGCGCCGCCATGGCCGCCGAGGGACGCAATGGCCGGTACCTCGCGGATCATCCCTTTCCCGAGACGCTCACCCCCACCGACGACCTGGCGGCGGCGTTGGCTGGCGATCCCGCGCTGGTGATCTGCGCCGTGCCCAGCCACGGGATGCGCGCGATGATGAAGCGGGTCGCTGAGACCTTCGAAGCCGCGCCCGCGGGCCGGGCCCCGCTGTATCTCATCGCGGCCAAGGGGATCGAGGTCGACTCGCTCGACAACATGCACGAGGTGCTCGACCAGGAGCTGCCCGAAACCCATCGCGCTGGGATCACCGCGCTCGGAGGGCCGAGCTTTGCGGCCGAAGTCGCCGGTGGCCGCCCGACGATGGTCGTGGTCGCGTCGGGGAACGCGGAGGCCGGCACCGCGGTGCAAACGATGCTGTCCGGTTCGAACCTGCGGGCGTACGTGACCGACGACGTCCTCGGCGTCGAGATGGGCGGCGCCTTCAAGAACGTCATCGCGCTGGCGGCAGGGATCGGCGACGGAGCCGGCCTCGGGCAGAACGCCCGCGCAGGTCTCATCACCCGCGGTCTCGCCGAGATCACCCGGCTGTCGGTCGCGCTCGGAGCCCACCCCGCCACGCTGTCGGGCCTCGCGGGCATGGGGGATCTGGTGCTCACCTGTACCGGTGGGCTGTCTCGCAATCGGCGCGTCGGCGTGGCGCTTGGGGAAGGGAAGAAGCTCCCGCAGATCATCGAAGAGCTGGGGATGGTCGCGGAGGGCGTCAAGAACACGCTCTCGGCCCACAAGCTGGCCAAACGAGAGGGGGTGGAAATGCCGCTCGTCGAGACGATGCACGCGATCCTCTACGAAGACCTGTCGGTGACCGCGGCGGTCGATGCCCTGATGGGGCGCCGACTCAAAGCCGAGCGTGACTGAGCCGGTGCCGCGCGTTCCCGCCCGTGAACGTGCTTGGTCCACTCCAACGATTCCGTTAGTCTAGGCGCGACGTTGAGCAACATCGAGCCCACGCCATTCGGCGACAAATACCTCCTCGTCGAGCACATCGCCACCGGCGGGATGGCCGAGATCTATCGGGCCCAATACACGGGCATCGAGGGCTTCGCCAAAGAGCTCGTCGTCAAGACGCTGCGCGAAGAGTTTGCTGCGCGTGGGGACGTCGTCGAGATGTTCTTGGGCGAGGCGCGGGTCGCCGCGACGCTGACCCACAACAACGTCGTCCACACCTACGACCTCGGTGAACTCGGCAACGAGTACTTCATCGCGATGGAGCTCCTCAAAGGCGAGGAGCTCGTCAACGTCATGCGGCGCGCCCATCAGGCCGAGCGCCCGCTGCCGCTCGAGCTCGCGATCGGGGTCATCATGCAGTCCTGCGAGGGCTTGCACTACGTCCACTCGCGCACCGATGAAGCGGGCAACCCGCTGGGTCTCGTCCACCGCGACATCAACCCCACCAACATCCACGTCGGCTACGACGGCGTTTGCAAGGTGCTCGACTTCGGCATTGCCGCGACGCGAGCGTCGGCGGTGGCCAAGGAAGGGCAGGTTGCGGGCAAGCTCTCGTACATGGCGCCCGAGCAGCTGCGCGGCGAGATCATCGACGCGCGCGCCGACGTCTTTCCGCTCGGCGTCGTGATGTACGAGCTCTGCCTCGGCCGACGCCTGTTCCGGGGTCAACGCGACGACGTGATGCGGCGCGTGCTCGAGGGCGACATCCCGCCGCCCACGTTCGTCAACCCCAGCTTCCCGCCCGCGCTCGAGGCCGTGATCATGCGGGCGCTCGAGGTCGACCCGGCCGATCGCTACCAAAACTGCGATCACATGTTCCGCGATCTCGAAGCCTTCCTCCAAGAGGAAGGGCTGTCGTGGACGCCGCGCAAGCTCAGCGCCGTGATGGTGGAGCTGTTCGGCGAAGGCGCGCCGGCGGTCGTCAACTACGACGACCAGTACGACGACCTCGAGGACGACGCGCTGGACTTCGATCAGTTCGAAAGCGTCTCGAACGAGTCGGAGGAGGCCCCACAGTGGGCGCAGGAGCTCGAGGTCAAAGCCCCCGAGGCCGCGCCGAAGCGTCGTCGCAAGCGTCAGCTGACCATCGGCAACCTCGAGGCCCTGGTGGTGCAGGGGAAGTTCGACGAGTCCGGAGCCCACCCGGTCGTGTCCGCGGGGGCCGGAGACGACCCCGGATCGGGGTCCGGCGACGGCACGGACTCCGGCAGCTCCGGGCTGCACCGGACGGTGCCTCGGGAGTCCAGCGGACCCCGCCGCGCACCGACCGGGAGCCGGTCGCGCGTGCGGACGGGGCCAACCCTACGAAATGACGGTCGCAGCACCGGGCGAAGCCCGATGCTCACCACGGGCCCGCTGACCCCCGTCACCGACAACACCACCGGCTTCGGCCAGGGGGTCGTCAAGAACAAGGGCGGTAGCATCGCCTGGGCGTGGATCGCAGGACTCATCGTCCTGGGGGGCTTCGCCTACCTCGCGTATACTCTCTTCACGGCCAAGTAAGGCCTGCGCTTCGCCTCTGCACGCACATGCTCAACGGATCCGCACAGCTCGAAGCCTGGAAAAAGATCGCGGCCTTCGAGGTGTTCGGAGACTACGCGCCGATGTCGGGATTCCGACTGATGGTGAAGATCAGCGTGCAGTCGAGCACCCTCGACCGCGTGCTCGAGTCTCGAGCCCAGTCCACCGACCTGCTCGACCCTGAGCTGGCCCGCTACATCGTGCGGGCGGGCTTGGGCCTGTCCCAATCGGGCATGGTGTCCTTCGTGTACGCCACGCCCGCTGAGACGGTCTGCATCATCCGTCCCGACGTCGTTCAGGGCGCCGGCGCGGCCGTGCCGATCCAGTCTCAGCTGCAGGCTGCGTTCACCGCTCGGCTCTCGCTGCTCGCGGGCGCCGAAGTCCCCGCGGTGGGGCAGTTGTTCGAGTTCCCCGACGCGACCGTGGTCCGCAAGGCGTTGACCAAGCTCGTCGAGGACGTCGAGGAGTCGACGCCGCTTCGCAGCTCGCTGTGGCTCGGCGCGCAGCTTCGCGGCCGCGGTCAGCCGTTCCACCCCTCCATGCTGGAGACGCTCGAAGAGCAGACCAGCCTGCTGCAAAGCAACGGCATCGACATGGACGCCCTGCCTCCGTGGTGGTGGCGCGGCGTCGCTGCGACCGTGCGCCCCGACGGTGGCGTCGACATCTACGACGACTTGCCGGTTGGTGAGGCGATCGGCCAGCTGGTTCCAGAGTGAACTCGCCCTTCGGCGTGTACGTCCACGTGCCGTTCTGCGCGCGGGCGTGCCCGTATTGCGACTTCGACTTTCGCGTGGACCCCCGTCCCAACGGCGTCGCCCTGCTCGAGGCGCTTCGCGTCGAGGTCGGCCACCGGGAGGACGCGCGGCGTGCCGAGCCGGCGCATACGCTCTACGTCGGTGGCGGCACGCCCAGCGTGCTCTCGGCGCCCGACCTTGCAGCGCTGCTCCAGTGGATGGCGGCGACCTGGTCGACGGCGTCGCTCGCCGAGTGGACCGTGGAGTTCAACCCCGAGCACGCCGACCCGGCGCGGCTCGATGCGCTCGTCGAGGCCGGCGTGACGCGGATCTCGATGGGCACGCAGAGCTTCGACCCCGGTGGACTCGTGCAGCTCGGTCGGGCGCACCGGCCCGCCGCGGCCGCAGAGGCGGTCGCACGGGCTCACGCGCGGGGTCTGGCGGTGTCGGTGGACCTGATCGTCGGCTGGCCCGGCCAAACGCAGGTGGGTCTCGACGCCGAGATCGACGCCGTGCTGGCCCTGGGCTGCACGCACGTGTCGATCTACGCGCTGACGATCGAGCCGGGCACGCCGTGGGAGCGGCTCGTCGAGCGCGGCGTCCGGGCCGAGCCCCGCGCGGACGCAACGGCCTCGCTGCTTGCACACACCCACGCGCGCCTGACGTCGGCGGGCTTCGAGCACTACGAGGTGGCCAGCTACGCCAAGGAGGGGACGCGCGCCGAACACAACAGCGGCTACTGGCTGGGTCGCGACTACGTCGGTGTGGGTCCTTCGGCGGCGTCGGCTCGCTTCGATGGGCCCGGGGTGCGCCGCCGGACGAACGCCCGCGGGGCGGACTGGTGGAGCGGACAGGCGCCCACGGAAGAGACCCTCGACGAAGAGGCAGGGGCGCGCGAAGCGGTATGGCTCGCGCTTCGACTGCTCGAGGGCGTGTCGGTGTCCGCGCTGCTAAAGCGAGTTCGTCGCGATCGGGACTGGCTGAACTCGAGGCTCGTGCGGTCTCTTGCGGTTGGGAACGTCGAACTCGATGGGGATCGCTTGCGCGTTGCGCCGGGGCGCTGGCTGCACCACGACGCGATCGCGGTGGATGTGTTGTGAGCGACCCTGCTGGTATGCTGATGACGATGGAGGCGCCGCTCACCCCGCGACAGCAGGCCCTGCTGTTTGCGGTTTGCCGGGACTACATCGTGACCGGGCAGCCGTCCTCGTCCGGCCGTCTCGTCAAGGCACATGGCCTGCAGTGGTCGTCTGCCACAGTGCGCCAGGAGTTCGCGGTGCTCGAGCGCGACGGCTTCCTGGAGCGCTCGCACCACAGCTCGGCCCGCCTGCCCACGCGCGCCGCGATCGAGCGGTATGTTTCGTCGCTGGCGGGCGCCACCGCGCTCGCGCCCGCGCTCGCGTCCGCGGTCGACCGTGGCCTGCAGGCCGCGGGCAACTCCGTTGGGGCCGAGGTCCGCGCGGCCTCCCGCGTGCTCAGTGAGGTGGCGGGCTGCGTCGCCGTTTCGTTCGTGGGGTCGGCCCGAGGCGGGCGGATCCAAGCGGTCGACGTCGCACCGCTCGTCTTGCCGCGGGCGCTCGTCGTGCTCGGCTTCGACGACGGCGAGACGATCATGCGCTCGGTGTCGATGGAGGCGCTCGACGACGACCCCGTGGTGGCCCAGCGGCAGGTTCGCTCCTTACAGGCCCGTCTGCGATCGCTGTGCATGAACCGAACGCTCGACGCGGCGCTCGAGCAGCTGCGCGCGCTTCAGCAGGCGCAGCAGGCCCAGATCGATCGCGTCCTTGCCGAAGCCCTCCGCGTTGGGCTCATCGTTTGTGCAGGCGCGTCGCTTCATCCGCTGTGGCTTCAGGTCGCCGGGCAGCGCACGCTTGCGCTCGACGGCGTCGCCGTGCAGGGGACCGAAGGCCTCGGGGAGATCCTCGCGCTGCTCGAGGACTATCAGCAGCTCGCCGAAGTCCTGTGCCAGCTGTTACCCGAAGATGACGATGCGTCTCACTCGCGCGCGAAGGTGCGGGTCGGTGTCCCGCTCGCGCGTGCGCTGGGCCCGACGCATCCGGTGCGTTTGACCGTCGTCGGATGTCGGCTTCCGGTCTCGCAAGTGTCCGCATCCACAGGCGTTGTCGCGCTCTTGGGGTCCGACCGGATGGATTACGCGTGCGCGATTCCTCTGGTAGAGTACGCGGCGCGATCGCTGGCCTCTCACGGTGACTCATGACCGCGTTGGCGTCGGCCAACCCACGGTGACCAACCACGGCTCGAACCTCGGCACGACGCATGGCGCGACGCCGCTTCA
Organism: Myxococcota bacterium; assembly: GCA_039024335.1. Lineage (GTDB taxonomy): Bacteria > Myxococcota_A > Polyangia > Nannocystales > Nannocystaceae > CAJXVA01. Next base: position 61,269 of record JBCCQM010000007.1, on the reverse strand, counting down.
ACCGTCCCTCCGACCGCCGCGCCCGCGCTCGAATCGCCCTCTACAACGCTTGAAGACACGATGACGCAAGGCAACGACGAGCAAACGCCCGGCCAGGGCAAAGACGACCTCACCGCCGAGATCGACAAGACGATGGCCGAAGCAGAGGCCGCGGTGAACGACATTCAAGACGGCGACGACGTCATCGACCTCAGCGACATGGCCGACGACGCCGCATCGGAGCCGAGCGCCGACGCGGCCGAAGTGGCCCAGCTGCGCGAGACGGTCGCCAAGCTCGAGAGCGACGTTTCCGCGACCAAGGACAAGTGGCTGCGCGCGGTCGCCGACCTCGAGAACTACAAGAAACGCTCCAAGCGGGAGCTCGAGGACCAGGCGTTACGCACGGCGAACAAGCTGCTGCCGGCCTTCTTGCCGGTGATGGACAACCTCGAGCGCGCGCTCGAGGTTGCCGAACCCACCGCCGCCAACGCGTCGGACGAGAACGCAGAGAACGTCAAGAATCTGCTGCAGGGGATCAACATGGTTCGCCAGGAGTTTCTCGGCGCGCTCAGCCGCAACGGCATCGAGCCGATCGACAGCGTCGGCACGCCGTTCGACCCCGCGTCTCACGACGCGCTGCAGCAGTTCGACAGCCCCGACCACGCACCCGGCGTCATCATTCGGGAGTTCGAGAAGGGCTACAAAATGAAAGACCGTCTGCTCCGCCCCGCCCGGGTCATCGTGGCCGGGCCAGGATCCACCGGCGCGCCGGCAGCCGAGTCCGACTCCGCGGACGCGGGAGCAGAGGAGTAGCGACCGATGGGGGAGGGGCGCATCATCGGGATCGACCTCGGCACGACGAACTCGTGCGTGGCGATCATGGCGGGGGACGAGGTGCAGGTCATCGCGAATGCCGAGGGCGCTCGCACCACGCCGAGCGTCGTCGCGTACACCGAAGACGGTGAGCGCCTCGTCGGTCAGATCGCGAAGCGACAGGCGATCACCAACCCCACCAACACCGTGTACGCGGCCAAGCGGCTGATCGGACGCAAGCTCAACGACGAGCGCGTCGGCGAGCTCGCAAAGCTGCTGCCGTACTCGCTGGTCCCCGCCGACAACGGCGACGCGTGGATCGAGATCTGGGACCGCAAGTACTCGCCTTCGGAGATCGGCGCATCCGTCCTCGAGAAAATGAAGGAGGCCGCCGAGGCCTACCTCGGCGAGACCGTTTCGCGGGCCATCATCACGGTTCCGGCGTACTTCAACGACAACCAGCGCCAGGCCACCAAGGACGCCGGCAAGATCGCCGGCCTGGAGGTCGAGCGGATCATCAACGAGCCGACGGCGGCAACGCTCGCGTACGGCCTGCACGAGAAGGGCGAGACCAAGACGGTCGCCGTTTACGACCTCGGGGGTGGCACGTTCGACATCTCGCTCCTCGAGCTGCGCGAAGGCGTGTTCGAGGTGTTGGCGACCGCGGGCGACACGTTCCTCGGCGGCGAGGACTTCGACAACTCGATCGTCAACTGGTGCGCGACGGAGTTTCTCGCCGAGAACGAGTTCGACCTGCGGACCGAAAAGCTCGCGGCACAGCGCCTCAAGGAGGCCGCGGAGAAGGCCAAGCAGGAGCTGTCGTGGTCGCTCGAGACCGAGATCAACCTGCCGTTCATCGCCGCGCGCGGTGGGCAGCCGATGCACTTCTCGCGGACGCTGACGCGCCGCAAGCTCGAAGAACTCACCAAAGACTTGATCGAGCGGACGCTCGCGCCATGCCGGCAGGTGCTCGAAGACGCGGAACTCGAGATCGGCGACGTCGACGAGGTCCTGCTCGTCGGTGGCCAGACCCGCATGCCCCTGGTGCAGACCAAGGTGCAGGAGTTCTTCGGGCGTGAGCCCAACAAGGGCGTCAACCCCGACGAGGTCGTCGCTGCGGGCGCGGCCATTCAGGGCGCGGTGCTCGAGGGCAAGGTCGAGGACGTGCTCCTGCTCGACGTGGTGCCGCTGCACATCGGCGTCGAGACGCAAGGTGGCGTGTTCGAGCCGCTCATCCTGCGCAACACGACCATCCCCACCCGCAAGTCGCAGGTCTTCAGCACGACCGTCGACAACCAGCCGGTGGTGAACGTGCACGTTGCCCAGGGCCTGCGCGAGATGGTCGATGACAACCAGAGCCTGGCGCGCTTCCAGCTCACCGACATCCCGCCGGCACCCCGTGGGGTGCCGCAGATTCAGGTCAGCTTCGACATCGACGCCGACGGCATCTTGAGCGTGTCGGCAAAGGACCTGGGCACCCAGAAGGAGGCGTCGGTCAAGGTCACGCCCACGTCGGGTCTGACCGAGGAGCAGATCGACAAGCTCGCGGACGAGGCCGAGTCTCGCAAGGACGAGGACGCCGCGAAGAAGGACGTCGTCGAGCTTCGCAACCGGGCCGAGACGCTTGTCTACACCTGCAAGCGCTCGCTCGAGGCCTACGGCAACCTGCTCAGCGACGTGGACCGGGCCGACGTCGTCGCGGACACCGAGCGTCTCGAGGCGCTGCTGGCGGGTGCCGCAAGCGCGGACGCGCTGCGCGAGGCCCTCGCAGCCCTCGAAAACTCATCGCACCAGATCTACGAAGCGATGATGGCTCAGTCGAGCCAGGACGCCTGAGCGCCACCCCTGCGACCCGAGCCCGATGGCCAGCGACCACTACGCGGTGCTTGGGGTCGACCGCTCTGCGGATGCCGACGCCATCAAAAAGGCCTACCGCCGGCTGACGCTTCAGTTTCACCCTGATCGCCATCCCGACGACCCGTCGGCGCAGGAGCGCTACCGGCAGATCAACGCGGCGTACGATGTGTTGAGCGATTCCCGGAAGCGGGCTCGGTACGACGCCCAGAGCCGTCTTGGTGGCGGTCTCGACCTCGCCAACATGGGGGCCGAAGGGCAGTCGCCCCGAGACCTCCTCCAAAACGTGTTCGGCGACGTGTTCCGCTCGCGTCGCCGCCAGCGTCGCAAGGGCAGGGACCTGCGCTACACGCTGACGATTTCGTTGGCCGAAGCCGTGAGCGGCGGAACCCACGAGATCTCGTTTGAGGCGCTGGGCTCTTGCGAGACGTGTGGTGGCACCGGCACGCGGCCTGGTGGCGCACCCCCGAAAACGTGCGACGTCTGCGGGGGCCGAGGCGAGGTCAAAGGCGACGGTCTGTTCGCGCCGTGGACCCGCTGCGGTCGTTGCGACGGGACTGGGCTGCTTCAGGACGATGCCTGCAAGACCTGTAAGGGCGCCGGGACGCGTCGACGGACCCGGTCTTTCACCGTCAACCTACCGGCAGGCGTTCAAGCGGGCGCCGAGAAGATCCTCGAAGGCCAGGGCGAGCCCGGACGTTTTTCAGGCGAGGCCGGTGACTTGAAAATCACCGTCCGCGTGCGTCCCGACCCCTTTTTGGAGCGCCGCGGCGACGAGCTGCGGTGCGAGCTGTTCGTCAGCGTGACCGAAGCGGCACTCGGCGCGCAGATCGAGGTCCCCACGATCGACGGCCCGGTGCGACTCGACGTGCCTGCGGGCGTTCGAAGCGGGACCAAGCTGCGCCTGCGCGGCAAGGGCGTTCCGCGCAAGAAGGGCCGGGGCGACCAGCTCGTGACGATTACGGTCGAGACCCCCGTGACCGACGACCCCGCGGTGCTCACCGTGCTTCGCGAGCTCGAGGAGCGCAGCGCCCTTGCGTCCGCGCTTCCCCGACGTGCAGCCCAGCGCAAGGCATTCATCGAGCGCGACCGATCGGGCTGATCGAGCCCATCGTGTCTGGAAGCACGTCGTTCGAGGCGCACGGCCGATATACGGGCAGGCGTGGGTTGGGCTACCCTTGAAGGCGCCGGCCCCGGCCGTCCCCAATGGTCTTCATCGATATCCAGCACCGCGAGGTGACGCTGAAGCTCGTGTACTACGGGCCCGCGCTCAGCGGTAAGACCACGAACCTTCAGCAGCTGCACCGGATCATCGGCGAGCAGACGGCCAGCGACCTGCTGACCCTCAACACGCGCGACGACCGGACGCTGTTCTTCGACCTGCTGCCGCTTCGCTTCTCCACGAAGGGGGGTCTGGACATCAAGGTGAAGCTGTTCACCGTGCCCGGCCAGGTCATGCACGCCGCGACCCGCCGCATCGTGCTGCAGGGCGCGGACGGGGTCGCATTCATCGCGGACTCCCAGATCTCGCAGACACGCAACAACAACGAGAGCTTTGCCGATCTGCGACGCAACCTCGCCGAGAACGACATCGGGTTCGAAGACGTCGCGATCGTCATTCAGTTCAACAAGCGCGACCTGCCGGGGATCCGCACTGACGAGCAGGTCAAGCACATCGCCGCCAAAGGGTCGGAGCCCGTCTACAAGGCCACCGCGATCGCCGGGAGCGGGGTCGCGGAAACCTTCCTGGGCCTGGCTGCACTCACCTGGTCCAAGCTCGAACGCCGCTACGCGCTGCGGGAGAAGTTCGGGGTCGGGCAGGACGAGTTCATGGCACAGATGCGTACGATGCTCGGTCAGCCTGCTGGAGGTCCGACATGAGTCTCGGAGGACTGCCTGCCGGTATCCCCGATCGGGTGCCGCCGCTGAGCGATCTGATCCGTGACTCCGACCTCACGCGGACGCTTCGGCCGTTCCTCGGCGGCACGGTGCATGGTGCCGCCCTGTTTGCGCAGGACGGCACGCGCTTTGCGGGAGCCCACGCCGACGACGGTCCCATGGTCACGTGGGAGCAGCTGCCTCCCGAGGCCGCGGCGTCGCTGCAGCGAGGAGCCGCGTCGTCGTTCGGCATCGGCGACTGCGTCTTCGACGTTCGGGCGGTCTACGCCGGGACCGAGCGCGTCGGGTCGCTGGTGGTGTCTCGCGCGGCGGTCGGCGGCGACGCGCGCGACGAGGGTCTCGCCGACGCGCTCTGTGGGGTGGTCGCGATGCTGCTGCAGGCGGGCTTTGCGACCTGGGTCACCTCCGAGATGCACCTGGCGTCGTCGCAGAGCGCCCATGCTGCGCTGACGAGCCGAAACAGCGAGCTCGAGCGCGCAGTGGCCCATCTGCGCGAGCTCGACAAGCTCAAGAGCAACTTCTTGGCCACGGTGTCGCACGAGCTGCGGACCCCGCTGACCTCGGTGATCGGCTTCTCCGAGATGCTCATCGAGGGCCTCGCCGGGCCGCTCAACGAAGAGCAGATCGAATACGTCCAGACGATCCTCAACCGCGGCGAAGAGCTGCTCACGCTCATCTCGCACGTGCTCGAGATGTCGCAGCTCGAGGTGGGGACGATCCGCCTCGACCTGCACCCCCAGGATCTACGCATGATCCTCGACCGGGCGGTCGAAACGCTGCGGCCTTCCGCGGACGCGGCCAGCGTGACGATCGACGTTCAGGTCGCCACCGAGAACGCGCTTCCGTCGGTGCTGGTCGATGCGGAGAAGACCCAGCGCGTGTTCCAGAACCTGATCGGAAACGCGATCAAGTTCAGCAGGCCCGGCTGCGTGGTGTCGGTTCTGGCCGCGCCTGCGCCGATCCGCAAGCCGTTCCAAGAGGAGACCTTGTTCGGCGAGGAGGCCGACGACGCAGTGCGGATTACCGTACGCGATCAAGGGATCGGCATCGCGGCCGACCAGCTCTCGAAGATCTTCGAGGCCTTCTATCAGGTCGATGCCAGTCCTACGCGGGAGCACGGCGGGGCTGGACTGGGACTTTCGATCGTCAAGAACCTGGTGCAGGCCCACGGCGGAGACGTCTGGGCCGAGAGCGAGCCGGGGCAGGGGACTGCGATTCATTTCACCGTCCCCATCGCAGCCATGGGCGAAGGGTGATCCCGTGATCGCCTCTGCTGGCGAGATCGGACCGGGTCGAACCGTCGCTTTTGTCCCCCGTGGACACCAATTCGCGGCGCTCTCGGTCTTGTGCGATCCGAGGGACATCGTGCATGTTGCCCTCGCAGCGACGGGATGAAGTCCGCCGAACAACTTCGCGAGCTGGAGCGCGTGGCCGAAGAACTCGGCGTTCGCGTCAGCTACGAGCCGATGGCCGGGTTGGTCAGCGGCGCAGGCGGACTGTGCCGCGTGAAGGGCCAGTACCGCATCATCATCGACCGTCGGATCAAGCCCGCCGAGCGCATCACGCTGCTCGCGGATGCGCTCAGCCGCTTCGATGCCAGCGCCGTCGAGATGCCCACCGCGGTCCGCTCGCTGCTGGGCGGCACGTCGCGGCGCTCGGCCTGAGCATCGGCTCTCGCGATCCCCCCACGACCGAGGGTCCTGCCGCTGTCGGGCGTCGCCTGGTCGACAGATCAGCCGTGCGGGTCGAGCAGGCGTGCAATCGTGGGGTCGTCGGCCAGCAGGTCGCCCACCTGTGCCCGAACGGCCTCGATGACCGCGGGGTCTGCGTCGGCAGGGAGCTGACTGGCCACGACCTGGTCGATCAGCTGAGCCTTGGCCTCGACCGGCGAGATCGCGCCGCTGGCGAGGGCTTCGGTCAGCGCGTCGAGCCCGAGGGGGTCCGTACCGGGCGCCGCGGCCCGGTCCACTGCAGCAGCAGCCTCGGTGGACGCCGCAGCCTCGGGGCCCTGAACGGGCGCGGCCGGGTCCGCAGGCGCGCTTTCACCGCTGCGCTTAATCGCGCCAATGCCGAGGTCGTCGTCGCCGGGAGGAGTCATGCGGAGGTCTTCACGACCTTATCATCGACCACCGCCGTCGATCGTTGCGGACCATTCGCACGTAGTCTCCGGGGTGTCGGCACGTGCGGATGAACCGGGACCTCGGTGGGGGAGAGTCTGCGAAACGGTGAGGCCTGTGTTTATAATGACCATCCGGGCCGGCGCGCTTTCGAGCGCCCGGCCGCCGTTTAGGCGCCGCCTTGGCGCCCATGCCCCCTTGATGCCCCCCTTGGACGGAGTGACCCCGCGTTGAAACTGCCCGGAAAGTACGGACCCTATCTGCTGCTCGAGCGGGTCAGCGTCGGGGGAATGGCCGAGGTCTACAAGGCCAAAGAGTACGGGGTCGAAGGCTTCGAACGGACGGTTGCGGTCAAACGCATCCTCCCGCACGTCGCGGAGGACGACGAGTTCATCGCGATGTTCAAGGACGAGGCGAAGATCGCCGTCCAGCTCGCGCACGGCAACGTCGCCCAGATCTACAACCTCGGCAACGAGCAAGAGAGCTTCTACATCGCGCTCGAGTACATCGCGGGCCGAGACCTTCGCGCCATCTTCCAGAAGGGCCAGCAGGTCGGCAAGCCGATGCCGGTCCCCCAGGTCTGCTACGTGATCATGAAGATCTGCGAGGGCCTGGACTACGCGCACAACAAAAAAGACAAGTCCCAGCGACCGCTCAACATCATCCACCGGGACGTGTCGCCGCCCAACATCCTCGTGTCGTTCGAGGGCGAAGTGAAGCTGATCGACTTCGGGGTCGCCAAGGCCGCCGGGCGGGCCTCGCGGACCCAGGCCGGCATCCTCAAGGGAAAGTTCGGCTACATGTCGCCCGAGCAGGTTCGTGGCATGCCGCTCGACCGTCGCTCGGACGTGTTCTCCGTCGGCGTGGTCCTGTTCGAGACCCTCACGGGGACGCGGCTGTTCCAGGCCGAGACCGACTTCGCCACGCTCGAGAAGGTCCGAGCCGTCGAGGTCCCGCGACCCACGTCGCTGAACCCCGACATTCCCAAGCCGCTCGAGAACATCATCTACAAGGCTCTCGCGCGGGAGCCCGAGCAGCGCTACCAATCCGCGATCGAGCTCCACGACGAGCTGCAGGCGTTCATGTTCGCGCAGGGCATGTTCTACAGCCGCAAGGACCTCGCAGGCTGGATGCGCACCCAGTACGCCCGCGAGATCGAGCTCGAGAAGGAGAAGGACAAGGCCCAGGCGTCGCTGCGCCCGGAGATGTTCGAGAACCCACAGAGCGGGGGGGCGGACGCCGGGAACGGCTCGCCACGGCGTCAGCGCAAGACGATGATGCTCGGCGGAGGCAAGCCGCCGCCGCCGCCGCCCAGCGGTGGACGCAAGCCGCCGCCACCGCCACCGCGTGGAGGGCGACCGCGCGCGGGCGGAGGCAAGCCGCCGCGCAGTCCGGCGCCGCCGACCGCGGCCCATCAATCGGTGCCCATCGGTCCTCCGCTGCCGAACAAGAAGGTCAAGCGCAAGACGATGGTCATGGGCAACTCCAAGCCCAACCTGCCGCCCCCGCCGGGCGCGAAGAGCCGGCGCAAGGAGCAGGTCGATCCTCCGACGCTGCCCGCCGCGAGCGCGCTCAAGCGGCCCTCGTCGCTGCCGGCAGCGCGGCCGAAGCCCAAGCCGGTCGCCACGTCCAGCTACGCGGGCGTGGAGCCGCCCTCGGCCGACTTCGATTGGGACGATGATGAGCTGGAGACCCGGCTGTTCGACGACGAGCCCCCTGCGGGCGGAGCCGGCGGCGCGAACGTCATCGCCGCGCCGGGTGAGCGTCGAGACGGCCAAGTTGGCGGTGCGATCGCAGCGGCGGTTGCGGCGGCGGAAAAGGAGCCCGAGCGCGCCCCGTCCGTGACGGTCGTGCCTCCGGGCGCTGCATCCGCACCGGCAGCAGCGCCCGTGGCTGCTCCGGCGCCGGGCATGACCGCGATCCCGCCGAGCGCTGCGCCTGCACCTGCCGCGGCGATGCCCGCTGCACCCATGCAGCAGCAGCCCATGCATCAGCAGCCACCGGCAGGTCACCCCATGGCGATGCCCGGGGCACCTGTCGGCATGGCCGCGCCCGTTCCCCCCGAGCACCGTCGCGCCCCTGAGATTGCGCCGGCCACCGTCGACTACGACGAGCGCCCGGCGAACAAGGGCAACACCGGGGCGATCATCGGGATCCTCGTCGCGGTGATCGTGCTGCTCGTGGCCGGCTTCGGCGCGTACCTCGTGCTCAACCGTAACGGCGGGACCGAGGTTGCGGCCAGCAGCACCGCCGGCAACACCGAGAAAGCCGACGCGACCCCGCCCGCGGCCAAGCCCGGAGGCGCGATGACGCTGACGGTCACGCCGCCGGATGCGTCGGTGTTGGTCGACGGGGAGGCCGTCACCGGTGAGTCGCCGTTCATCGTCTCGACGCTTTCGGTCGGCAAGCACACGCTCACGGTCAAGAAGGACGGTTACCTGCCCCTTCAAAAGGAGTTCGTGCTCTCCGAAGCCGCGCTGCCGATGCAGTTCAAGCTGCAGCACCGCGACGTGACGCTGATCCTCGAGACCGACCCGAAGGGCGCTGCGGTCAACCTGCTGACCGACGGAAAGGTCTCGCCGATGGGCGCCGGAGGCAGCGAGTACAAGCTCACTCGCGCACCGGGGGTGAAGTACGAGGTCGAAGCGCTGCTCAAGGGCTACAAAACCCGGCGCCAAGACCTGAACTTCAGCGGCGAGGACACCGAGAAGGTCTCGATCACGCTCAGCCGCGACGGCTCGGTTGCGGCAGCCGGAACCCCCGCGCCAGCCCCCGTGCCGGCTGCGACGACCCCGGCGCCAACGCCCGCGCCCGCGCCCGCAGCGACGAAGCCGAAGCCGCGCAACACCTCGTCGAAGCCGCGCCCCAAGCCGCGCTCGACGCCCAAGCCCAAGCCCAAGTCGCAGGCCAAGACGTCGATGCTCCGCATCGGGACCAATGCTGGCGTCGCTTCGGCGAAGGTCTTCGTCGATGGCGCTGCCAAGGGCAACACGCCTCTAAGCCGCGTGATGGTCACGCCCGGTCGCCACAAGGTGGTCTTCCGGTGGCCCAACGGCAAGAGCGTCACGAAGTACGTCGACGTGGCTGACGGCGCCTCCGCGGTGGTCCGCGGAGGCTGAGGAGTCCCCAAGCCCGCCACCGTAAAGAGAGCCCCGTGCACGACGCACGGGGTTTTTTCGTAGGGCCCGGGCGGATGCCTCAGTCGTCGAACGCGGCGGGCCGTGGTGCCGGAACCTCTACGGGCGCTGCGGCCTCGTCGCGGAGCAGCACGTACAGCGCGTCAGGAACGTAGGCGCCGCGCTGTCGCTGGTCGGCCACGAAGGTTGCGCGGACCCGTTCGACGGACTCTACCGAGGACGCGGCACCCATCTCGCGCAGCTTCTTGCGGAGCATCCTCTGGTAGTCGGGGTCTTCGGCTTGGGCGAGTTCAGCCTCGAGGAACTGTCGGGCGAGCGTACCGGTCGCGTGCTCCGAGACGAGGGTGGCGGCGTATTGCCGCACGAGGGGGTCCGCACCGAATGCTGCGGCCCGCCGAATGAGCTCGACGCCCTCCTCGCGGGCGGCGTCCTTCTCCGCCTCGGTGTAGCCCGGCGTGGAGCTGACCTGGTGGCTGAGCATCATGCCCAAGCCGTACAGGAGGATGTGGCTCTCGGGGTACTGGGCCAGGCCGTCCCGATACACGCCGACCGCGATGTCGACCATCTCGCGGGTGACCGTTGCGCCGCCGCCGTACACGGCCGTGACGCCACCCCACTGGTACACGCGATGGAACCGGGGGGAGAGGCCGGAGATGGCGTCGGCATACCGTCCGACCGCGGCGACGTCGGTGTGTCCGATCGAGGCGCCGCTGAAGATCAGCGCCCGCACCCAGAGCAGGTCGCCGAGCGCTTCGCGGTACCCCACGCTCATGGGCCGCAGGTATTGGGCCTCTGGGACGTAAAGGACCTCGACGTCGTCGGGCATCCGCCCGCGGACCTGTGCAAGTTCCCCGCGCACGGACGAGGCTGCTGCTCCGATCGCGAGCGCGAGCCCGACAAGCGCGAGCCTCGAGACCTTGAAGGACCGCTTCGCCACGCGGGTCGACGATACCGCCAACCAACGAAAAGAGCGACGGGCTGAACCCGTCGCTCTCTTGGCCTCCGCACATGCGGAGCTCGTCGGCCGAGGCCTACTCGACTTCTTGGTCGATGTAGAGACCCGCGGCAGCGTTCACGCCGTTGTTGTCGGCAGCGCCGGTACGCTCGTACGTCGAGAAGATGGCGTCGTCGTCGAGGTCACCGAAGGCCTGCGAGGTGAACTGGCAGGCACCGAAGCCGGTCGCGGCGTTCGAGGCGATGAAGTTGTAGTGGAAGTAGTGGCCCTGCTCCTGCTGGAAGTTCAGGCCGTTCCACACGTTGTTGTCACCCCAAAGGTCGATCTCGTAGTAGCCCGCGCCACCACCACCCACCGACGGGACGCAGCGACCACCGGGGCCGAGGTTGCAGTTGGTGCCCAGGTCCGGCGTGATCGTCGCTTCGGATTCACCGGTGGGCGTGTCCGAGGGGTGCGGGCAGCGGTGGGGCGCGAGGTCTTCGATGCCCGCGCCAGCGCCGATGAGTTCGGTTGCGCCACGGTTGACGTGTTCTTCGTTGAAGAAGGCCGAAGCCGCATCGAACATCTTTGCGATTTGGACGCGCGCCTCGGAGGTCTTCGAGCGGCGCATGTACTTGGTGAGCGCCGGGATGGCGATGGCGGCGAGGATGCCGAGGATCGCGACCACGATCATCAGCTCGATGAGGGTGAAGCCGCGCGCTTTCTTGAGTCGTTGGATGTCCAGATGCATTGTTCGTCCCTTGTCCCTGGTCAGGTCTGTTGGTGGCTGTCCGTTGGCGCGCACGCGCCGTCATTCGTTCTCGAGGTAGGTCCCCGTGGCGTCGGTCGTGTAGTTGACGTCCGACGTGTAGTGGGCGGAAGTGAAGGCCCAGTACGTGGAGTCCCGGTCGAAGTCGCAGAGCGCGTAGGTGTAGAACCAGTCGCGCGCAAAGAAGGCATCGCTGTCTTCGGGGAAGACTTGATTCGCAAGGGTGTCGTCGGGCGGCTCGTCCGCGTTTTCAACCACCATCGCCTGGGTGCCGTGTCCCGAAATGGTCGCGTAGCCGCAGTAGCTGCGCCCGCCCTCCGGCATGAACTTCAGCGCATCGAAGCCGTGCATGTTCGAGCCGCCGCGGTAGAACTCGCCGTCGCCCGCCGAGGCTGACGTGTAGCCGTCGTCCGCCACGTTCCACGCGATTTCACCGTCTGCGGTCGAGACGTCGGTCGCGGTAGGGTAGGTGCAGCCCGTACCTTCGCAGTTGGTCGAGCTGGCGTAGTGGCCAGCGACCGCGAGGTAGTTCTTCTGACGCAGCGAGATCTGCGAGACGTTCGAGATGACCTCGGCCTTGCGCGCGTTTCGAATCTGCTTCGTGTAGGCCCCGACCGCGACGGCGGCAAGGATGCCCAGAATCGCGACGACGGCCATGAGCTCGATGAGCGTGAAGCCGTGCTGGGTTCGCACCGTGCGTCGCCCGAGGGCTCGCGTGTCTTGGACCCGTCGCATCTGCCAGGCGTAAGAGCACAGTCCGTGCCAACCCGCTGGCGGTTGAGATGTCAGGCGCGGAGCGGCCGCGGACCCGGTCAGTGACGCAGCGCGTCGGTGACGGGATTTGTCACCGAGCCCAAGAGCGTCACCGCGGCGGCATGGGGGAGACCGTGATCGGGACGCAAACGGGGTCATGTGCCCCGCGATGGCCAAGCCTCAGGGCGCGTCTGGTTCGCGCAGGCGCGACACCTCGATGCCGAGCTTCTCGAGCCGGTACCGCAGCGAGCGGAAGCTGATGCCGAGCAGCTTTGCCGCCTCTTTTCGGACGCCCTGCGTTCGCGACAGCGCGTCCTTGATGAGGCGGCGCTCCACGTCGGCGATCGCGGCGTCGAGGTCGATGCCGGCTTCGGTCAGCTCTGGACCGGCGACGGGCGTCGCGCCCGTGGTCCGCTGTCGCATCGGGGGAAGGTTGACCGCGGTCAGGAGATCGCTGGTCTCCAGCGCGACGGCACGCTCGACCAGGTTCTCGAGCTCTCGGACGTTGCCCGGGTAGGGGTATCGAAGGAACCAGTCCATGGCGGCGGGGGCGACGGCGTGGAGATCGCGTCCCATCTCCTGCTTGATGCGGGCGAAGAAGCGCTCGACGAGCAGCGGGATGTCCTCGGTGCGGTGGCGCAGCGCGGGAAGGACGATGCGGACGACGTCGAGGCGGAAGTAAAGGTCTTGGCGAAACTCGCCCGCGTCGATGGCCGCCTCGAGATCTCGGTTGGTGGCGGCGACCACTCGGCAGTCGACCTCGAGCTCTCGGTCGCCGCCGACGGGTCGAACGCGGCGCTCCTGAAGGGCTCGCAGCAGCTTGACCTGGGTGGTGGAGGGCAGCTCGCCGATCTCGTCGAGGAACAGCGTGCCGCCGCTGGCCGCCACGAAGACGCCGTCGCGTCCGCTGTTGGCTCCTGTGAACGCGCCCTTGACGTGTCCGAAGAGCTCCGACTCCATCAAGCTCTCCGGGATCGCGCCGCAGTTGACGGCGACGAAGGGCCCGTCGGCGCGGTCGGAGAGGTTGTGCAGGGCGCGAGCGACGAGTTCCTTCCCGGTGCCCGATTCGCCTCGCACGAGTACGTTCGTACGCGTCGGGGCGACCTTGCGGATCAGCTCGAACACCTTGAGCATGTCCGCGGAGCGCCCGACCATCCGGTCGAGGCTCTGCACGCCGCGCAGCTCCTGCTTGAGCCGCTCGTTCTCGGTGGCGAGGTTCCGGCGCTCGAGAGCCCGGCTGACGACGACCTGGATCTCCTCGACCTTGAACGGCTTGGTCAGGTAGTCGTACGCGCCCAGCTTCATCGCCTCGATGGCGGTGTCCGTGGTCGCAAACGCCGTGATCATGAGGACCATCGGTGCGTTGGGCAGCGCGCAGACGTGCCGGAGCACCTCCATGCCGCCGACACCAGGCATCGTCAGGTCGGTGATGACGAGGTCGAACGGGCGGTCGGACGTCACCCGGATCGCCTCCGCGCCTGAGGCCACGGCCGTACACTGGTGGCCGGCGCGACCGAGGCAGATCGTCAGGAACTCGCGCATCCCCTGCTCGTCGTCGACGATCAGGATGCGAGCGGCTGCGGACGCCATGGGTCGGTGATACCACGGGGCCCAGGGGCGCCTCTCACTCGACCTTGCGAAGCTCGACCAGGATGTGGGCACCCAAGACGCTGAGCAGGCGGCGGTCTCGGGCGAACCATTCGAAGCGCTCGAGCACGCGGCCGAAGACCGGCACCCGGAGCAGGCTGGGCGCATGCGCAGCGACGCGGATGCCGTGCAGTCGCGCGATGTGGAGCGAGCTGGGCAGCATCCTCTTGAAGCGCCCCAGCGTGTCGAAGCGGGTGATGCCTCGGTCGGAATCGACCACCATCGAGCCGCCTTCGACGACGGTTACCGGGTTCCGAAGCCCGTGATAGAGGCCCCAGAGGCTCCGTGGATTGTCGAACTGAATTAGCGCGGTGCCATCGTCTCGGAGCACGCGGGCGACCTCGCTGAGCATCGTCTTGGCGGCGGCGGTGGACGTCTCGTCGTCTCGGCCGAGGTGGGGCAGCGTGCGAAGGCAGTAGACGATGTCGAAGCGAGAGGCGGGGAGGGCGAGCTGTACGTCTGCGCCCCGGCCGAGGTCGCGGGCGTCGAGGACCGAGAGCGAGGCGGCGCGCTGCTCGACCCACTCGGTCAGGGATGGGGAGCCACGCCCCAAGTCGAGGACGCGCTGGCCCGGTACGTGCCCGAGCACGACGTCGGCCATCATGCGGTCGACCAGATCGGAGAGGGCCGTGCGGCGCCTGGGTGCCGTCGTCGTGAGGTCGTCGGGGATGACGATCTGCAGCGACCGCTCCGGCGCGTTCGTTGACCCCTTCACGCGCGCCATGGTACGCCTGTCGCAGCTTAGGAGCGCTATGGCGACCAAGATCCTCGCGATCGACGACAGCAAGACGATGCGACTGGCCGTGAAGATCACCTTCGCAGCCGAAGACGCGGACGTGACTTCGGTGAGCAAAGGTTCGGACGCGGTTGCGCGCGCCAAGCAGCTCGCACCCGACGTCATCCTCGTCGACGCGAACCTGGGCGCCGGCGATGCAGACGGTTACGCCGTCTGCCAGCAGCTCAAGTCCGACGCCGGCACGGCCAACATTCCGGTGGTGCTGATGGTCTCGAACCAGGGCGGCGTGGACGAGGCCCGCTTCACGGCCGTGGGCGGTGATGCGTTCGTCACCAAGCCGTTCGACACGCAGGACCTCATCGACAAGGTCGCGGGCGTTGCTGGCAAGCCGGCCGCCAAAGCGACGGCGACTGCTGCACCCGCACCCGCACCCGCACCCGCAGCCAAGCCTGCGCCCGCGGCAAAGCCCGCGCCTCGTCCGGCACCCGCCGCTGCCAAACCTGTGCCTCGCCCGGCGCCGGCGGTTCCGCGCGCAGCACCCAAGCCCGCGGCGAAGCCGGTGGCCGCTCCGCCGCCGAAGCGTCCGGCACCCGCGCCGCGCCCCGCGGCAGCCAAGCCCGCTGCTCCCGCGCCCAAGCCTGCTGCTCCGGCCCCCAAGCCCGCCCCCGCCCCGGCAGCACGCGCCGCTGCGGCGCCCGTTGCGACGGGCGGACCGATTCCGATCGCCGTCCCCATTCCCTTCACAGCTGCAGACAACCCCACGCCGGGCATGCTCAAGCGCCTGGCGGAGGCGGCCGACAGCACGGGCATCGACCCGAAGGTGGCCGAAGCGCTGGTCTCGCTCAGCCGCGAGGTGATCGAGCAGGTCGTGTGGGAAGTGGTCCCCGACCTGGCCGAAGAAATCATCAAGAAGCAGGCCCAAACAGCCTGAATCGGCGGCCTGAATCGGCGGCCTGAATCGGCGGCCTCACGCCCCGGCTGCGATTCAGCGCAGCGAGATGGCCCGCTCCTGCCACGGCTCGAGCGGGCCATAGCAATTCCCGTCGTGCCGCTCGTCCCAGGGGGTCATCTCGGCGATCCCCGGAACCTGTGCCGGCACGCGGAGCGTGAAGCCGTCCGCGCCCGCAACGAAGCCAACCGAGAGGGTGGCCGGGGCGGAGTCGACCGGTCGCGGCGGGCAGTCGGCCCCGCAGGCACGTCGTCCGCCCTCGGTTTGGCGCGTCACGGTGTACGTGACGTCGAAGCGCCGCTCGTCACCCTCGGGGCGTGCCGGGCAGGCGTGGATGTCGTCGATGAGTACGCGCGTGCCCGGCCCATCCACACACGCCGCCGACCGCGTCGCCCGAAAGCTCGCTTCGGCCAGCATGCGCGTGATCTCGGCGGTTGCCTGCAGCGGGGCCTGACAGTTGGCGGGCAGGGACGAGCGCGCCGGTGGCGGTTCCGGGTCCGGCCTCGCGGGCGGTGGCGTCGGTTGGGTGATCGCCGCGTCGACCCGCGGAGGTTCGGGGCACCTCGGCGGCGGCGGTGCAGCCGGCTGACAGGCGCAGAGGCTCGCGAGCGAAGCGGTCAGCGGCACGACTCGGTGGAGCATCACGTCTGCGTCGTACCACCGCCCGCAGCGCGTGTGGGCGCGAGCGGCTGCTATCCTGCGCCGAATGGCCGACTTGGTCCGCGTCGACCTCGACCTCCTGCCGGCGGAGCCCCGCTACCGACCGTTGGGCAAAGCCGCGTGGTACGGGCGCCGCATCCCTTCCGCACTCGCCGTCGGGGCGGTCGTCGGGGTGTGCAGCGTGGCCGTGCATCCGATGGCGATGTGGGTCGCGATCATCGGCATCTTCGGCTGGTCGATTGCGCGTCGGCGCCGGATGGTCGGGGTCCTGCAGAAGAACGACGACGCGCTCGCGCTGCTGGTCTCCGGGGAGCTCGACGCGGCCGCGACCGCCTACGATGACCTGTGCGGGCAGGCGCGCGGTGCACCGGGGCTGCACTCGCTCTTGGTCTACAACCGCGCGGCGGTCTACCTCGACGCGGGGGACCCCGAGCGCGCCGCGGGCTTGCTTTCCGCGGTGCTGCACGCGGGGTGGATCGGACCGAAGGGCTCGTTGACGGCGTACTACCCGGCCGCGCTCGGGCGGCTTGCAATGGCCGAAGCGCTGCGCGGTCGTCTCGATCAAGCGCAGACGTGGCGCGCGCGAGCCCATGCAGCGACCAGCGCCGCCAAGCGGGGCATGCACCTGCTGGTCGACATGGTCGTCGAAGCCAAGCTGCAGCACTACGAGACGGTCGTGACCCTCGCCGAGGAAGGCTGGACCCGCGCCGAGAACATGCTCACCGCGCGGCAGCTTCGCGTCGCGCGAATGCTGGAGGCGTTCGCCCTCGAGCATCTCGGGACGGACGAGTACCGTGGTGTCTCCCGCGAGACCGATCTGGCTCGGGCGCTGGAGGCGGCGCGCTCGTCTTCGGCCGGGGAGTTCCAGTTTCTCACCGCGCACTGGGACGAGCTCGAACGGTTCACCCAGCGACACCGCCTCTGAGCCGGCAGGACCATGTTTCGCCGCCCTGCGTGGGCTCGCTCATGCCGAGGTTCAGATCTGCTGTGGCAAGGTTCGGCCGCCATGCGTCGCGCAGCGTTCGTCCCCGTCCTCGCTCTGTTGGCCTTGGGCTGTAAGGAGCAGACCCGAACCCCTGCGGACGAGACGCCAAGCGGCTCCGCGCCGGTCGTCGCGGCCGACGTGGCCGATGCCGTGACGGCGAACATGGATACCGCGGCGAACCCCTGCGACGACTTTTACCGCTACGCGTGCGGCGGGTGGATCGATGCGACCGAGCTTCCCGCGGACCAGCCGCGCTATGGCCGGTTCCAAGCGCTCCGTCAGCGCAATCAGGAGGCGCTCAAGGTCATTCTCGGGGAACTCGCGGCCAAACCCGCAGCCGAGCGCGGAACGCCTGGGACCGTGTACGCCGCATGCATGGACGAGGCCGCGGTCGAGTCGGCGGGACTCACCGCGCTGCAGCCGATGCTCGACGCGGTCGCGAAGGTCGACGCCAAGACCCTGATGTCCACCGCGGGGACGCTGCGCGCCGCTGGTGTTGGCGTGCTCTTCGGCCTGGACGTGGGCCCCGACTACGCCGACCCGACGGTGAACATCGCCCACATCAGCCAGGGCGGGCTCGGAATGCCCGACCGCGACTACTACCTGCGAGACGACGAGGGCGCAAAGGCCACTCGCGACGCTTACCTCGTTCACCTGCAGGCGATGTTCACCGCGGCGGGGCTGCCCGCCGACAACGCGAAGGGGGTCCTCGCCTTCGAGACCGCCATCGCGACGGCGACCACGCCCCGCGCCGAGATGCGCGACCCCAACCTGCGGAACAACCGAATCACGCCACAGCAGCTGGCCGCCCTGACCCCGAAGCTGGACTGGTCGAGCTTCTTCGCGGGCGTGGGGAACCCGGGCATGGATCAGCTCAACGTCTACCCCGAGACCTTCTTCAAGGGGGTCGAAGCGGCGGTGACAAGCACCGACGCCGCCACGCTGCGCGCATACCTTCAGTGGCACCTGCTGCACACGTACGCCGAGCAGCTGCCCAAGGCGTTCCGCGACGCCCATTACGCGTTCTACAAGAAGCAGCTGCGCGGTCAGCTCGAGCCGGCGCCGCGCTGGAAAGACTGCGTGGCGGTCACCGATCGCGCCGTGCGGGACGACCTCGGGCAGCTCTACGTCGCCGACCACTTCGCCGGCGACAGCCGCGGTATCGCGCTGGAGATGATCACGGGCATCGAGGCTGCCTTCGAGGCTGGACTGCCCTCGCTGTCGTGGATGGACGAGGGGACGCAAGCGCGCGCGGTCGAGAAGATGACCGCCATCGTCAACAAGATCGGGTACCCGCAGGAGTGGCGGGACTACAGCGCACTCTCGCTCGGCGACGGCCACCTCGCGAACGTCGTCGCGGCTCGCACGTTCGACGTGCAGCGGTCGCTCGGCGAGTACGGCAAGCCGGTCGACAAGCTCGAGTGGCACATGAGCCCGCCGACGGTGAACGCGTACTACAACCCGCCGAACAACGAGATGGTGTTCCCCGCGGGCATCCTGCAGGAGCCGTTCTTCTCGCCGCAGTGGCCGATGGCGATGAACTTCGGGGGCATCGGCATGGTGATGGGCCACGAACTCACCCACGGCTTCGACGACTCCGGTCGCAAGTTCGACGGCAGCGGTCGCCTCACCGAGTGGTGGGACGAAGCCGCCGCCAAGCGCTTCGAAGAGCGGGCCCAGTGTGTCGACGACCTCTACAGCAGCTACGAGGTGCAGCCCGGCGTGCACCTCAACGGTCGTCTCACCCTCGGTGAGAACATCGCCGACTTCGGCGGGATCAAGCAGGCCCACGCCGCGTACGTTGCCTGGGCGCAGGCCAACGGCGAGGACCCCAAGGCGCAGGTGTGGGACGGCTTGACCGCCGAGCAGCTGATGTTCGTCTCGTTCGGTCAGATCTGGTGCAGCAAGGCCACGCCGGAGGTCGAGAAGGTCCTCGCGCTGACCGACCCGCACTCGCACCCGCGCTATCGGATCAACGGGCCGCTCTCGAACCTGCCCGCGTTCTGGGAGGCGTTCAGCTGCGAAGAGGGCAGCGGGATGCGGCCGCCGGCCGAAGCGGTCTGCGAAGTCTGGTAGCCGACATGACGCACGAAGAAGGGCGCCCCTCCCGATGGAAGCGGCGCCCTCTTTTCATGCCGCCTCGACGGGTTCAGCCGCTTGAGCTTCCGCCCTCGTCGCCGCCGCCCTCGCGGTCACCTTCGAGCTCTTCGATCTCCAGGTTGGGGTCGGCCGCAATGTCCTCCTCGGAGTAGAGAACGTCGCGCCAGGCCTTCTCGGAGAACAGCTGAGGCTGATCGAGGTGGAAGGGGCTGTCCGGGTCGTCGGACTGGCCGTACGTCAGGAACGCCTTGCCCACCGGACCCTCTTCGGCGAACTCGAGCGCCATGATGAAGCTCGTGCCGTAGTTGACGACGTAGCCCTCAGGGGTGAGGTCGGTGTTCGAGTTGATCTCGGGCGGCCGCTCCATGTCGGGCGCCATGGTCGACTTGAGAATGCTGTACTGGATGAGGTTGGTCGTGCCCTCGAAGCGTCCGCCGCCGTGCATAGGAATCTGCATGCCGGCCTTCTTGGTGAACTGACCCTCACGCAGGGTGCTGCTGGGGCCGAGGTTGGCCTGTGCGAGCCGCTCGAGGGCCCCAACGAGCGCCTGGAGGATTCGGTCTTCCTCACCCTCCGCAGGGGCCTCCGAGAGCGTGTTCGGCGTGGCGACCGGGTCGGTTTCGTCGAAGCGGTTGCTCCACAGCGTGGGGCCGTCGCGCAGCACGTCGATGGTCGAGAAGTCGCCCAGGAACTCGCGCCACAGCAGGGCGCCCGGCGCGTCGAGGTCGATGCGCAGGTTCCAGCCCTCCAGCGCTGCACAGGCCGCGCTGAGGTCGACGCCGTCGTATGTCGGCGTTGCGGTGCAGCGCTCGACGACGGCATCACGCAGCAGTTCGGCCATCATGCCGCGGTTGCTGAGCACGGCGGCCTGCAGCTCCTCGAGCGTGAACTTGCCGTCGGCACCCGAGGCGCCATTTTCAGCGATCTCGGTCAGCAGCACCGCGTTCATGCGGGTCCGCGGCGTTCGTGGCGTGCCTTCGCGGCCGTGCATGACCGAGTAGCCGGTCAGCGGGGCGTCGGGGTTGGTCAGCCAGTGCGAGTCGTTCGCGTTGAAGATGAAATCCGAGCGTTCGATCTGCGGGACATCGGTGAAGGGGATGAGGCCCGGATCTCGGGCGCCGTCCACTTCGACCCACTCGTTGGCCGACGTGGTCCCGTCGAGCGCGACGGCGCCAATCGTCTTCACGCCGTTGATGGCAAACGCGAGGAGCGGGTCGGTGCCTGCTGCCGCGGGGTCCTCCCACGCCGCGATCGTCTCGGCGGTGAGATTCGGCGTCGGCGTGGTATCGGCATACCAGGCCACGCCGTCGGCGCTGGCGGACATCGTGTTCACCCACGGGATCCCCTGGTTGTCGGCATGGGCCTGCTGGAATGCCTCCATGCTGTCGGCCAGGTTCATGTCGTGGAACTGATTGATCAGCGTGGCGTTGAGCTCGTTCGCGTCCCGGAACGTCAGCGCCAGCTCGGTGGTCCAGCCGCCCAGATCGCTGATGTTCAGCATGGGCCCCCAGTGGCTGCTCCACATGCGGCGCGTCCGGGGGACGAGCTGTCCACCTTCGAGGACGTCGATGGTGATGTCCTCGAAGGTCATGTCACGCATCTGGCCGTCGTACTCGTACCGCGTCGGGTCGGAGGGATCGAGCTTGAGCGCGTAGGCGGTGAAACGCTGCCCGTTCGAGACGGTGTGCGTCCAGCCGACGGCGTCGTTGAAGCCGATGAGCACCCCGACGACGCCCATGAGCGAGGCGCCGTAGACGTTCATTTCGCCGGGGACGGTCAGCTGGCTCTCGTAGAGCTTCAGCTCGCCTTCCCAGGGGAAGTGCGGGTTGGCGAACACCATGCCGCGGCCGCTCGCGGAGCGGTCGGAGCCGATCCCCCAGCCGTTGGATCCGATGCCGAGGTCGTTGAAGTCCGGAAGCTTGGAGTCGCTGGGCACCAGTCCGGCGCCTGGGGGCTGGGCACGGCCGATGAACGGAAGCAGCTGGCGTGCACCCGCGAGCGTCGCGATCTCGACGTAGTGCGCCATGATGTCTTGGGTCGTGATCGGCTGAACCCACGCCTCACCGCCGCAGGGCAGGGCATCGCCGCGATCGGCCAGGTAGGCGTTGTAGCCGGCGACGTAGCCCGCCACGAGCTCCTTGATGTTGTCGGGCTGACGCGACCACGCCTCTTCGCCCTTCTCCATGAACCTCAGCGTGCGATGCGTGAAGTCGCTATCGATGTTGGCGTCGTCGTCTCCGGGGCCGAAGTACGACGCTCGCTCACCGCGGAGTTTGACGACCTGGTCGGCGAGGATACAGCCGTTGAGCTTGGCGAAGGCGTAACCCTGACCGTACGCGGCGCTCGGGATGTCGTCGGCGAGGATGTGGGGGATGCCGTAGGACGTCCAGCGGATCTCCGCCCGGTAGTCGCTTTGAGATCCCGGATCCGGTTCGCTGTCGCCGCACGCCGTCAAAAGGGCAGCGGCTGCCAGCGTGAGGCCAAGTCGTCGCGCATGCATGGACCCCACCGTATGCGCCTGGGTGTCGTGGGGTCAAACCTCGACCCAACCTCGACTAGGACAAAGCGCGCCGGCCCTGGCGTGGGAAACCGCGGGTTCAGTCGCTCGAGCTGAGCTCGATCTCACCGGTCATGTCGACGACCTGGTCGACGACCTGAGCGACGGCCGCGTCGGGCTTGGGCTCGCCGCTGCCGAGGTCTGCGATCTGGGTCTCGCCCGAGAGGTCTGGCGGGATGCCCTCGGGGGCGGCGACCGCGTCGGGCGGGACGGCGGCGAGCAGCGCGCTGCGGGCGTCGCGGAGCTCGTCGGTGGTGACGCGCAGGCGGGTACCGAGCGCCTGCACGAAGCTCCACATCAGCTTCACCGCCAGCGGCGGCTCTTTGCGCAGGATCTGCCGGAACTCGCGACGGCTGATCCGCAGGGCCTTGCCGGTCTGGGTGACCCGCGCGCCGGTGCTTCGTGGGGCGTCCTCGAGCAGGCCCAGCTCGCCGAAGTGGTCGCCGGGGCCCAGCTCCGCCACCGTCACGTCGCCGCTGACGAGCTTCACCGCGCCCTTGAGCACCACGAACATGTCGCGACCGACGTCGCCTCGCTCGTAGATCATCTCGGCCGCGGAGATCGGCCGCAGGCTGGAGAGGTTCATCATCCGGACCAGCTGCTGGTAGCTCAGCTCGCTGAAGAGCGGAACCTGCTTGAGCGTATCGAGGGTGAAGTTGACCTCGGCTGCGCGCTCGTGGGCCGCATCGTCACCGACGGACTGGACCACGATGGCGGTGATGTTGTCCTTGCCGCCGCGCGTGTTGGCGATCTCGATGAGCTGACCGGGGATCTCTTGGATTTCGGGCAGGCCGATCGCGTTCGCGATGTCGTTCTCGTGCAGATACTCGTAGAGGCCGTCGCTGCACATCAGGAACGAGTCGCCGGCGATGATGTCGAAGTCGAGGGTGTCGACCTCGACCGACTCGTACACGCCGACGGCGCGCGTCATCGCGTTCTTGAGCTTGGCATACGGGCTGCTTTCGAACTCGTCTTCGCTGATCTTGCCCATGCGGATCAGCTCGTTGCGAAGGCTGTGGTCTTCGGTGAGCTGATAGACCACGCCACCGCGCAGCAAGTAGATCCGCGAGTCACCGACGTAGGCGATGAAGCCACGGTTGCCGATGATGAACAGCACCACGATCGTGGTGCCCATCCCGCGCTTCTCCGGTTCGACCTTGGCCTTGTCGAAGATGGCCTGACAGGCTTCGTGCACCGCGTACTCCAGCAGGGTGCAGACCTCGACGTGACAGCGAGGGTCGTCGTCGTTGTAGGCCTCGAGGATGTCGCGCTCGGCGGCCACCACCTCACGGACGCGGTGCACCGCCATGGCCGACGCGACCTCGCCAGAGGCGTGACCACCCATACCGTCGGCCACCACGAACAAGCGCAGGTCCTTGTCGATGAGGAAGTTGTCCTCGTTGTCCGACCGTTTCCGGCCGACGTCGGTCCCTGCCCAGTACTGGAGATCCATGGGGTCCGCGAACGGTTATCGCCCAGCGCGTCTCCGTCGCCAAGGACGAATGCAGCGTCCGGGGGCTACAGGTCGTCGGCGGGGGCTGCCGGGCGGAGGATGGCGTCCAGGGGGCGGTCGGTCGCGACCAGGAGGCCGAGCATCGCTTCGAGATCCTGCAGCTCGTTGCGCGTCATGGGCACCCCGTCCAGCCACCCGCCGTCGGGCAGCGATTCTTCGTCATCGTCGGGGTCGAGGTCGCAGGGGGGCCCACCATCGCTGGCATCGATCGCGTCGAGCAAGTCTCGCGTTGCCGGGTCGGCGTTGCGCAGCGACGGTTCCCGGGACAGGGCCTGCAGGTACGCGGGCAGTAAGCCTTTGCGGTCGGCGTCGCACAGCCGCTGCCGCAGGCCGTGCTCGAGCCCGACGCCGCGCGCGACGACGCGGATCGACACGGAGCCCGGGTGGGCGTGGCGATACGCGAGCAGAGGCGGTAACAGGCTGAACAGCGCGGGATCGTCTTCGTCGCGGGCCATGAGCACGAAGGTGTGCGGCAGACCGGGGCCGCCCAGCGCGGGGGCGCGGACTTCGGGTCGAATCAAGCGGTCGCTGGACGCGCGAGGCTCGGGGAACGGCGCGGGGGGCCGGGCGTTGCGGGCCCGCAGGCGTGCGCGCTGGCGGCCAACCGCCGGCCGCAGGCGGTCGAGCAGGCCCGCATCTTCGAAGGCGAGCTCGTCGAGCACGAAGACCGGAAGGCGAAAGACGGCCGTGCCTTGCTCGGCCATCTCGCGACGGACGGTCCGCCGAGCCTCGCGCATGGCGGCGTCGTGGCAGCGCGTGGCGCTGAGGCGTTCATGCTCGGCTTCGCCGACGCCGAGCTCTCGCGCCAAGTCTTCGCGTCCGGCCGCGGTGGAGAGGCGCACGAAGATGCGGTCGACGCCGTCGCGCTGGGTCGCCCGCAGCGCGGGCAGCAGGTGCCCGTCGGAGGCCATTGCGGCGAGCCAGCGGCGCACCCGATCGGCGCGGGGGTCCAAGCGGATGCCCAGGTGGGTCCAATGCAGCCGCACCACAACCTCGCCGGGGCGCTCGGCGATCCAGCGGCGAAGCTCCAGCACGGTGCCCAAGGTGGCCGACGACGTCGGGTCGATGTACGCGTCGACGACTCGCGGAGCCTCGGGCGCGCCGAACTCGACGGTGCTGGGGGCACAGGGGGGAGGCGCGGCGGTGAGCGCGAGTGCGAGCAACGTCGAAAGCACGGGCGGCTCGAGCAGTGTACCCTGCGCCCGCATGCGTGCGACGTCGGTCATCGCGGCGGCGCTGGCCGTCGGTCTGGTCGCAGGACCGGTTCATGCCCAGCCCAGCGCGGCGGAGGTGGAGACACCCGCGCCGGAGGCGTCGGTCTCCGAGGCGCCCGTCGCCGACGAACCGTCCGCGGATGAGCCTGCGCCCGAGCCTGAGGCGCCCGAGCCCGTCGCGCACGAGCCCACGCCCGAGCCTGAGGCGGACGAGTCCGTGTCGGACGGACCCACGCCCGAGCCCGTCGATGCCGCATCCGAGACGTCGACCGAGTCTTCGGGGGTGCCGGCACCGGCCTCTTCGACGCCCGAGCTCGACGGGGATGGCGACGACGAAGACTGGGACGACGAGGACGACTGGGCCGATGACGAAGCCTGGGACGACGACTACGACCCCACCCAAGACTCGCCCGAAGCCATCGAGGCGAAGCGGCGCGTCGTCGGAGGCGCGGTCCTCGTCGGGCTTGGCGGCGCAGTGGCGCTCGGTGGGCTCGCGATGGGCCTGTCGGATCCCTGCGCCCCACCGGCGGGCAACAGCTGCTCTCCCAACGCCCGCAACCGAGCCGCCGTGACGATGGGCCTGCCCGGTCTCGCGGTCGCCGGTGTCGGGGTTGCGCTGCTGGTGATCGGTCGACGCCAGCAGGCCAAGCTCCGCGCGGGCGCGGTCGCCGACCGGACCGGCGGCGGCGTGTGGGTCTCGGGCAGGTTCTAGCGCAGGCCCTACGAGGCTGAGCGGCGCTCGGCTCGACGCGCGCGCAGGCGCAGGGCGAGGGCCGTGCTCGCCAAGGCGGTCGTCGCGGTGCCGAGTCCCACCGCGCTCCATGCCAGCGGCGTGCCCGCTTCTGCATCTCGCCATACGATCGCGGCCACGCCGGTGCCCGTCGCCGCTGCGGCCGTCGCCACCGTGGCCGCGAGCAGGCCGGGTCCGGCCGCGCGGTGGGTTCGACGCGGAGTCCCTGGAGGGTCCTGCAAGTCGAGGTGCAGCAGCTCGCCGCCGCGAAGCGTGAGACGAACGGTTCGCCCGCCGACCGCCACCACGGCCGGACCGGGGCGGCGCAGCACGATGGCGTTCGGCTCGATCGGCGTCCCGTCGAGAGTGGGGGACGCGGCCGGCGGCGCGCTGACGCGAAGCCGCGCGACATCGTCGGCAAGCAGGTCGAGCTGACGCTGGGCGTCGGCCCGCATCGCGGGGGCGTCAGCGTCGGTGCGGAGCGCCTCGAACGTGCGCCACGCTTCGATCGGTGCGCCGGCGCGAGCCTGCGCGAGGCCCAGGTTGTACGCGGTCGATGGATGCGGCATTCGCTCCTGCGCGATGGAAAACTTGGCCACAGCCTCCCCGTAGTCACCACGCGCGAACGCGGCTTCGCCAGCCTCGAACGCAGCCGCGGCCTCGGCACGGATCTCGTCGGAGGAGGGCTGCGTCGACAGCCAGGCGGAGGGTGGAGGGACGGCGGTGAGAAGCGTCGCGGCGACGGCGAATGCGATCATGAGGTGCGGTCAGGGCGTCGCGTACGGGTTGGGCTTGAGCTCCGGAGCACCCGACGACGTGCGCGACCGCTTGGGGCGGGGCGCGGGCTTGGCCGGCGGCGTCGTGTCGTCCGCGCCGTCCGGCGGCGGAGGCGGCACGTCGATGTCGACGGTCGGACGGGGCGCGGGCGCCGGCGTACGGGGCAGCTCTTTGGCGTGCACCGGCTCGACCTCCTGCTGCGGGGTCGCCTGGTCTTCGGACATCGAGCCGGCCGCGCCCGGTGGCGTGGCGACGGCCGCCGTCGGGGTGGCGCCCCGGCTGAGCGCCCATCCGCCAGCGCCGAGCACCATGACCGCCAATGCACCCGCAGCGGCCCATCGCAGCGGCCGCGCGGGGCCGCCGTCATTCGCGATCGGGACGTCGGTGGGAGCATGGACGGCGGTGGCGATCCGCGGCAGCGGCTCCGCCTGCTCGACGACGCCGAGCGTGTCGTACGCGTCTTCGACAAGCGAGGCGATCGAGGCTTTGACCGCGGCTTCGTCTTGTCCGGCGACCGCCAGCTCTTGACGGAGGGCATCGGCGAGCTCGGCCGCGGATTGGATGCGGTCCTCGGGCTTGGCCCGCAGGCACGCGAGCACGATACCGATGACCCAGTCGGGGACCGCGGCGTCGTGCATGCGCTGCTTCAGCGCGCCGTGATCGCAGTCGGCGAGGGCGGTCATCGTCGCCGCGCTGTGGGTGTCTCCAAAGGGCAGGCACCCGGTGGTGAGCTCGAAGAGCAGCGTGCCCATCGTGAAGATGTCGCTCCGGGCGTCGAGCGTCTCGACGCGCGCTTGCTCGGGGCTCATGTACGGGAGCTTGCCGGCCAGCACGCCCACCTGCGTCAGCCCGGTCTTGCGGTTCGGCCGGGCGAGCCCGAGGTCGATGAGCACCGCGCGGCCGGTGCGGTCCAGCATCACGTTGTGCGGGGAGATGTCTCGGTGAACCATGCCCAGGGGCTTGTCCTGGGCGTCTGTGGCCTCGTGGACCGCCGCCAGGCCCCGGGCGACCATCGCCACGATCGCGGCGGCGTGGGCGGCCGCAAAGGGGCGCGCGCGGTGGAGCGCGAGCTGCCGCAGGTTCACGCCGTCGATCAGCTCGAGCGACATGAACGCGTAGCCTTTGTCCTCGCCCGCATCGACCGTCCGAACGACGTTCGGGTGCCGAACGCGGGAGGCGAGTCGTGCCTCCTGGAGCAGGCGCTCGCAGAAGCCGTCTTCGTCGACGAGGTGCGGGTGGATCACCTTGAGTGCGAACTCACGGCTGAACCCACCCGGCGCGTTGGTCATCCGCGCCAGGTAGACCGTCGCCATGCCGCCCGACGCGATGCGACCGAGGATCGCATAGCGACCCAGGGTCGAAACCGCGGTGGTGGGGCGAGCAGGCATGGGCGGACCAGAGTCGTACGCGGGTGGAGGGGGGCGGTCACCTCGCGTAGGATGCGGCGTCCTCGCATCAGACTCGTCGTGAGAATAACAAGCAATCGTCCCGACGCGGAGAACAGCCTGTTCGCTTTTTTCGCGCGCGCGCTGGCCCGGCTCGGGGCCCGCGTCGAACGCTCGCAAACGGAGAATCTGGTGCGGAAGATCGGCGTTCGGGGGCATGTCGCGACACCGTTGCCGCCCTTCGATGCCCCGCCGCCGCTGCCGCACGTGCTCGTGCAGGTCGAGGGGCTGCCCAACCTGGTGCACGAGGTCGGGCACCTGCTGCTCCGAGGCGTCCTCGACGACGATCACGGCATCGACTATCAGGCGATCCCCTTCGACCTCGACCACCCCGACGGACGCGCGGTGCTGTGGGAAGAGATGGCCTGCTGTGCGCTCAGCTGCGGGTATCCGGCGGCCATCGAGGGCGCGGCCGGCTGGGCCGCGGTGGATGCGTGGTTCCGGGAGCAGGTGGAGATCCAGCCGGTCTTTTATGGCTTCGACGGCCGCCCAGACGCGTTTTGGACCCGCGTGGAGGCTGCGTACGCCGAGGACGATGCGATCTGCGAGGCTACGGTCGCCACGGCCTATGTGCGCACCGAAGGCCTGCTGCGATGGGCGGGCGCACCCCCGGGTGTCGCGGCGCCCGGGGAGCGTCTATCCTTCGGCACCCTGCTGCGCAGAGCGCGGCATCCGATGACATGAACGAGATCGAGCAGGGCCCGGCCGCGGCCACGTCAGCGCCTCCGTGGGCACGACGCGCCGCGGTGTGGTGCGAAGAGAACCTCTGGCTGTTCGTGCTGGTGATCGGCGCGTTCGCGATCCGGCTGCACTGGAACCTCGAGGTGCATCCGCTGGGCGACTACATCTACTCGGACATGCGCGGCTACGCCCGGCGAGCCGACGGCATGTTCAAGAACCTGTGGGGCGTTCGCGAGTACGACGCGTTCTACCCCTACGGCACGCACGTGTTGCTCTACGGGCTGGAGTGGCTCGGAGGTCGCACCGCCGAGACCAAGCCTGCCGACATGGCGCCGGTCTATCGGTTCGTCGGCATCGTGTATGCGGCCTTCGGCGCGGCGCTGGTGGGCTACGGCTACGCGCTCGCCCGGCGGGTGTCCAAGTTCCGCATCGTGCCCGCGATCGTCGGGGTGGTCCTGGTCGGCTACTACCCGCTGATCTCGCTGGGCGGCTACATCCTCTCCGAGGTGCCGTTCTCGCTGTGCCTGACCGCAGCGACGTTCCACCTCATGCGCATGCTGGATCACGGCCGGCGGCGAGACGCGTGGGCGATGGGCCTGTGGGTCGCGCTGGGCGCGACGCTCCGTCCGCAGATTTTGCTCAGCGTCGCCTTCATCGGCGTGTTCTGGCTGGTGATGCGTACGCGGATGCCCAAGGCGCGCGTCCTGCTGTGGGCGCAGGCGCTGGTGCCGATCCTGCTGATGCTGGGCTTCTCGTCCTGGCGGCTGCACTACCACACGGGCCGGACGGGCCTGATCTCGGAGAACGGCAAGTTCAACCAGGTCTACGGCCGCTGCCACAACTCCAAGATCACCGCACACCCCGACACGCCAAAGCGGCGTCGCACCAGCTTCGGGCCCCCGCCGCTCATTCAGCTCGCCAAGCGGGCGGAGCGAGCGCCGGGGCAGTGGCCGCAGCTCGAACCCGCCAGCAAGCGTCACTTCGAGTACCGCGGCTACATCGGCGACGACGAGATCCTGCAGGGCTTCATCGACGAATGCGTCGCGAACAGCACGTGGACGCAGCAGCTCGAGTACAGCGCGGTCAACGTCGCGATGCAGTGGCGCTACAACATCATGTGGCCCGATTCCGGCAAGTCGGCGTGGCAGAACCTGTCGCGCCAGTGGGGCCTGTTCATCACCAACGTGCTGGCCGTGCCGGCGCTCATTGCGCTGATCGCGGTGTTCCTCCCGCGGCGATTCCTCAAGCTCGGTCTGCTGTCGCTACATCTTTGGGCGCTGACGATGATCGGGATCTTCTACATCGGCGGAATGCGCTTCCGTTGCCCGTACGATCCGATCATCATCGTCATGGCTGCCGAGGCGTATGCCGTTGCGGTGGCCTTCCTCGTGACGTGGGGGCGTCGGCTGCTTGGCCGGAATACCCCTGAAACCTCTTCCCCCGCTCCGGGGTCTCAGACCTGACGCGCTCCATGTCCGCTCGCACCCTCGCTCTCGCTTCCGCGCTGCTGCCTCCTCTGTGCGGTGTCCTGGCGTTCGCAGTGCTCGGGGTGCCGCAGGCGCACGCCGCCGCGGCCCCGTCGTTCTCCACCGAGGTCCTGCATCTCGCCGGGGAGACGATGAGTCAGCTCCTGTGCTCAGACGGGCTCACCTGGGGGTCGCTGTTCGAGTTCACGCCGCTTCCGGCCGGCCACCCGCCGCGCGCCGGTGCCTTCGGGGCGCTCGGTTTGGGCCTGCTGGGTTTGGCGGCCGTCGTCGTCATCGCGCTGGGCCGGATGCGCCTGGCCAACGAAAACAAGCGGCTCGACGTCGCACAAAGGCTCATCGAGCAGGGCATGGAACCGCCGGCCAACTTGTTGGCCAACCCAGCACGCAATGATCTGCGTAAGGGCATCGTGCTGTTGTTCGCGGGCGGAGGCGTCTTGGCTGCGGGTCTGATGACCGGTGACCGAGGGATGGCCGCCGGGGCCTTGGTCCCCGAGTTCATCGGGGCGGGCTACCTGGTCAGCTACTGGCTGGCTTCGAGAACGCACCGAGGAGCATCATGACCGCTGCCAAGTCCGCCACCGCCACCGTTTCTGCCTTCGTCCCCGCGAGCAAGCCGCGCGCCGACGTCGACGAAGCCACCCTCGTCCGCCGCGCCTGTGAAGGCGAGCGCCCCGCGTTCGCCGAGCTCGTGCGCCGTCACCAGGGGCGCGTGCGCGGCCTGCTGATGCGCCTCGCGCAAGACCGCGTGCTCGCCGACGACCTGGCTCAAGAGGTCTTCCTGCGCGCGTACCGGGGGCTGGTCGGCTTTCAGGGCCGCTCGGCGTTCGGCACCTGGCTGTATCGCATCGCGTACAACGTCTACTTGAACAACCGGACGCGGGTGAAGCGATTCGCCGAGCTCCCCGAGGACTACGACGCCGCCGCGATCGCCCCCGAGACGGCGATGAGCGCCCCGCGGTCCGACCTTCGGCGTGACCTCTCGGCCGCCATCGAGACGCTGCCCGAGCGGTACCGGGCCGTCGTGGTGCTCTACTACCTCGAAGAGGTGAGCTACCCCGAGATCGCCGACATCCTCAGCGTGCCGCTGGGCACCGTCAAAACGCATCTGCATCGCGCCAAGAAGCTGCTGCGCGAGCGGATGAGCGCGTGAACGCATGTCGGGGCGGATGAACGAGCTGCTGCGTGAGGCGTTCGACGCCGAGCCGCCGGTCGACCCGGGCGCCGAGCCCGATCGGCTCTCGGCGCTGCTCGCCGACCTCGGCGCAAGCGAGAGCGCGGCGGAGGGCTTGGTCGAGCCCGAGCCCGAGGCCGACGTGTTCTTCACCCGCCGCGTCCTCGACACGCTTCCCGAACCGCTTCGCTTCACGGGGCTCTCGCCGCGGATGCGGGCGTTCACGCTGCTGGGCTTTCACCTCGCCGCGGGCGTGGTGGCGGTGCTGGTCTTCCGCTGGGCGTCGCCGAAGCTGCTCGACGCGGCGGCGAAGACGGCCGCGAACTACACCTCGGGTCTGGCTACGAGCATGGAGCTCGGTGCGGGCGGAGGCGCCGAAGGCATGGTGCCCGCGGCGCTCACGGTCGCTGCCGTCGCGCTGATCGCCTTCTGGGCAACTTGGTCGCATACTCGCGCCACGTGAGCCCCGCGCCGACGATTCCAGACGCGTCCGTTCGCCACCGGGCGTACGCCGACGTTCCGGCCGCACAGTGGAACGACTGGCGCTGGCAGATGCGGTCTCGGGTGACCACCGCCGACGCCCTGCGCGAGCTGATCTCGCTCACCGAGGCCGAAGAGCGGGGCATCGCCGCGCGCAACGACGCGTTCGGCTTCGCGATCACGCCGTACTACCTGTCGCTGATCGGGGCGCCGGGATGTCCGGTCCGTCGGCAAGCCGTGCCGCACGAGGACGAGCTGCGGACCACGCCGTGGGACCTCAACGACCCGCTCGCCGAAGATGAGCACGCGGTCACGCCGATCCTGACCCACCGGTACCCCGATCGCGCGCTGCTGTACGTCACGCACAACTGCCCGGTCTACTGCCGGCACTGCACGCGCCAGCGCAAGGTGGGAGACGTCTCGTCGGCTCCCGCGGCGGCCATGTTCGAGGCCAGCTACGCCTACCTCGAGCGTACGCCGGCCGTGCGCGACGTCCTGATCTCAGGGGGCGACCCGCTGAGCCTCAGCGACCGCAAGCTGGCCGAGATCTGCGCCCGCCTTCGGGCCATCCCCAGCGTCGAGGTGATCCGGCTGTGTACGCGCAACCCGGTCACGCTGCCGCACCGCATCACCGACGCGCTGCTCGAGGCGCTCCGGCCTCACCATCCGGTCTTCGTCCACACGCACTTCAACCATCCCGCCGAGTGCACGCCCGAGGCCGGCGCGACGCTGGTGCGCTTGGCGGACGCTGGCTTCAACGTCGGCAACCAGATGGTGCTGCTGCGCGGGATCAACGACGACCCCGCCACCGTCGAGATGCTCAACCGCTGGCTCGTCCGGCACCGCTGTCGGCCCTACTACATGCTGCAGTGCGACCCGGTCGGCGGCACCGCGCATCTGCGGACGTCGGTGGATGCGGGCGTCGAGATCCTCGACGCGATGCGCGGCCGCGTCTCGGGACTCGCGATCCCGCAGCTGGTGGTCGACCTGCCAGGCGGCGGCGGCAAGGTGACGCTCACGCCGGAGCGACTCGTGCGCCGCGAGGGGGCGAAGCGCGTTTACCGCGACGTCCAGGGCCGCGAATTCACGTACGTGGACGACCCCGACGCTCGGTGATCTGGAGCACAAGCGCTGATGGCGCTGGTTGCATAGGCCGCGCGCGGTGTCGTCTAACCGCCTGCGACCCGCCGCTGCGCGTCGTATGCCCTCGATGAGGACCGCCATGCTTACTTCGCTCGTTGCTCGCCGTCTTGCCGCTTTCGCCCTCGTCGCCAGCGTCGCTGCACCCGCAGCCGCCCACGCCGAGGCTCCCGCCGACGAGCAGGGCATCTCCTTCGTCGTGCTGCGGGAGAATGCGACCGGATCCGCCAGCGCCGCCCAGTCCTACATCGACCAGCTGATCGTCGCGATCGCCAAGTCCGTGGGGTGGGATAAGGCCTCGGGCAAGTACGTGACCCGTCGCAGCGCCGCTGAGCGGTTCATCGGGGAGACCTCGCCGCAGTTCGGCATCGTCTCGCTGTCGGCCTATCTGGCGCTGAAGGCCAAGCACAAGTTCACGGCGCTGGGCATGGCCGACATCCAAAACGGCGGCGGCCATCAGTTCTTCGTCGTCTCCAAGGAGCAGGTCTCGCTGTCGTCGTGCAAGGGCAAGACCCTGGGCACCAACCACAGCGACGCCACGTTCATCGACAAGGTCGTCTCCGGTGACGACTTCGACCTGGCCGACTTCAAGGTCGAAGACACGCGCCGCCCGGTCAAGACGCTCAAGTCGGTGATCGACGGCGACGTCGACTGCGCCTTCATCGACGACGCCCAGCTGATGGAGCTGCAGCACCTCGACGGCGGCCTCGATGTTCACCCGGTGTGGTCCTCTGAGGCGCTGCCGCCCATGGTGGTGGTGGCCCTGCCCACCGCCGAGGCGAGCGCGTCGAAGGCGTTCAAGGCCAGCCTGAACGACCTGTGCACCAAAGAGGGCAAGGCGGCCTGCGAGGCGACGTCGATGCACCTCGTCAGCGCCGACGACAGTACCTTCGCCAAGTACGCGAAGGCGTACGGCGGCTGACCCCGTCCTTCGCGTCCTCCCTTTTCGCCCTCGTCTGCACTCGCGTTCGGTGCAGCGAGGGCGCCGTCGCGGTGGCCCCGCTGGTGGGGTTTTGGCAGACTGCCGGGGTGCTCGCTCGGACGCCCGCGCTGCTTTGTCTCGCCCTGTTGATGGGCTGCACGCCCCAAGCCTCGACGCCCACCGCCGCGCCTGGCGACGCGGTGAAGGCCGAGCCGGTCGACGCGCTCGGCGTGCTCACGTCGCTCGAAGATGCCATCGAGGCGGGCACGTCCACCGACGAGGACCGCGAGCGCGCCTACGAGACGGTCACCGCGGCAGCGGACGACGGCTCCGCCGACTATGCCTTTGCGCGCGCCGCCATTGCGGGCCGGCTCGCCGAGCTGCGGGGGGTCGGTGCCGGCAAGCTGGTCACCGAAGCCGAGACCTACGCACGCCTGGCCCTCGAACGCGACCCCGAGTACGACGAGGGCGCGGCGACCCGCATGCTCGGTACGCTGTACGTCATGGCGCCGGGCCGCCTGGTCGAGCACGGCGACGCCGAAGACGGGCTGAGCATGCTCGAAGACCTCGTCGACGCCCGCCCGGACGACCCTCGCAACCATCTGCGGGTCGCCGAGGCCTACATCGCGCTGGATGACCCGGACCCCGCGGTCGACTTTCTCTGTGCCGCGCAGGCCAAGCGCGATCAGCTGCGCAAGGATGACCAGGCGCTGCTCGACACGCTTGCCGAGTCGTTCGGAGGAAGTGCCGGGCTCGCGTGCTGAGGCTGGCGCTCGGCCTCGTGCTGCTCACGGGGTGCCACGCGCGTCTGCCCAAGATGTACGCCGACGGGCGCTACGCCGACGTCATCGCCAAGGCGCAGGGCTCCCGGATTCGACCTCGCAAGAAAGCCGCGCGGGCGTACGCAGCCTCGCTGCACGCGCTCGGTCGGGACGACCAGGCTCTCGACGCGCTTCTGCTCGACTATCGGCGCGGCGGCGACGTTCGCTCGCTGATCGCGATGGCGGATCTCGAGCGCACCCTGGGCTGGCGCGGGCTTGCGGCCCATCACTACGCGCGCGCGCTCACCCACGACCGTGACGCGCTCTCGGGGCGCACCGAGGTCTGCGCGCTGTTTCGCGAGCGGGCGCGCGAGTTCGTCTACAGCGCCGAAGGGGAGGCCGCGGATGCGGACATGCGTCGCGTGCGGCACATGTGCCCGGACGCTGCGGCTGCGGATGCAGCCTTGTCCGCCGAAGCCGACGCGGCGGCGCAGGCTCAGGTCGACGCGAGGATCGCCGCGAGCCAGTGCCCGCCGCCGTGTGAGCCGCCGGCCCCCGCCGAGCTCGCCATCGAAGACGCGTTGGCCGAGGCCGCGAAGCAGTCGCCGCTGGCCTTGGCGGCCCAGAGCGCGCGGCTTGGCGTGCAGCTGCCCCCAGAGACGCTGGTCGCTGCGCTGCTCGCCGAGCTTCAGGGGTCCATGGGCGTCGCCCTGCTGGACGACGACACGATCCGCGCGTGGATCGGAGACCAGGTCTGGTCGGACCTCGCCCCCGCCGTGATGAGCCAGCCGGGTCCGGCCGCCGCGTGGGTGCAGCTGCGGCTGGCCTCGATCGTTGCGGGGCTGCCCCGCGCACCGGGGGCGGCTGGCGTCCGGGAGCTCGACCGTTGGACCGAACAGGCGCTTCGGGTCCCTGATGCCCAGCCGTGGCGCGTGTACGCGGTGCAGGATGACGTCAGCACGGCCGAGCTGGCGCTCTCGGCCCGCTGGCGCCCCCCGAAGCCAGCGGTGGATCCCGAGCAGCCGGCACCTCCGCGTCCCCCGGTCGATCATTGGTCGGAGCGTCTGTCTATCGACGCGAAGACGCTGGCACCGGCTCTGGTGGCGGCGCGGCTGCGGTTTGCGGCCGGCAAGGCAGACCTCGCGCTTCGGCTCACGCGGCGCGCACTGACGGAGGCCGCGGCCGCCGGCGTCACGTCCGTGGCGGAGCATGCCCGCGACGAGGTCGTGCAGGCGCTCGGCTGGGGCCGACCCTGGCATGCGCTGGCGCTGCTCGAGACCAACCCCGTGCCGGACGGCGGCGCGCGGCGTGGCGCCGCCGCGACCGCAATCATTTTGTCTCGGACGATGTGCGGCGGATCGTGCCGCGACGACGAAGACCTCGGCGTGGTCTTGCGGGTGATGGGCGAGTCTTGGGTCGACGACGCGCGGGCGGGGCTGCTCGACGCTGCCCTGGCGGGCCGCTCGCTGCCCGCGGACTCGGGGCGCTGCCCCACGGTGGCCGAGGTCATCGAACCCGACGCGGACGGTCCGCTGTCGTCGGCCCTCGCCGCCGCGACCACCGATCTGCGGGGTCCTGGTGTCGGGGATGCGCTCGCGGACGCCATCGCGGCCGACCTGCGCAGCTGGTGTGCCGCGGGTCTGGCGTTGCCGGCGATGGCGGCGGGCGATCACATCCTGCCCGCCAAGCGTCTCACCGACACCTTGGCCCACGCGCCGGAGATGGAGGCGGCCGGTGACCTGGCCACGCACGCCAAGCTCGCCCTCGTGGCGCAGGAGCCGGAGCGAGCGCAGCTGATGGCGATCGCCGCCGCGGGCATCTCGGCTACGCCGCGCGCGGTCTGGCTCGACCTCGCCGGCTTCGCGCAGGTCACCGCCAGCCGCGACCTGGAGCTGCGGGCGCTTCGCGAAGCGCTTATGGTGACCCCGGGCCTGCGCGACCCCGCGATCGAGCAGCGGCTCGTCGTCGTCGCGCTCGGCGATGTGGCTGTCTCTTGGGGGCAGGACCTCGTCGGAGGTCGTGAGGCGTCGCGCCGTCACGTGACGACGTATCTCGACGGGATTCCGAGGGCAGGGCGGTGGTCGGCCACCGAGGCCCTGCTGGCGGCCGTCGAGACCGGTGAGTTGGCCGCCTCGATGACCGAAGCCGAGCGTGCTCGGCTGCTGGCCGCGCTTGGGGGTGACGCGGAGGTCCAGCCGGAGCACGCGCGGGCGCTGCTGCGCCTCGCGGGAGAGGACCCCGGACCCGGCTGGGGCCCGCTGCATCCCAGCGGACTCTCCGATGACGTCGCGGGCGGGCGGCGTCAGGACGTCCCGGCGCTGAGCGTGGCACTCGGCGATCCGCTCGCCTTCGAGGCCACGCGCGTCGCGTTCGCCCTGAACGCGCGTGACTGGTCGGTGCGGCGTCGCATGGCGGCCTCGCTCGTCGCGATGGGGTCCGCCGACGCGCGGGTGCGGGGGTGGGAGAGCCTCGCCCAGATGGCTGCACAGTCCAAAACGGCCCAGCGCGATGCCCTCGAGGCGTTCGTGGTGCAGCGGCCGGTCTCCTTGGAGCCCGAAGCGGGACCGTGGGGATCGCTGCGCACCGTCTCCGCGATCGAGGACGACGCGACGGTGCTGCGCATCGTTCTGGGCCTCGATCTCCGCGGTCCGCTCGTGGCACCGTAGAGCGGTGAGCGAGGATGCCCGCACCGATTTGCTGGCCCGGCCGTGGCCGGTGCTCGTCCTCGTGTTGCTGTCGGTCGCGCTGTCGTTCATCGGCATCGGGACCGCGCTCGAGGGCGCCGCGCCCGAGCGCGCCCGTCACGTCGTTTCCACGCTCGCGAGGCTGGGCGGACTGCAGGGCACCGATGGCGAGGTCGGCCGGCCGCTGCGCGTCTCGGTGAACCAGGAGGGCGGTCCGCTATGGGTGACGCCCGCGGTCGAGGCCGCAGCGCAGGCCCATCCCGCGTTCGAGGTCGTCGACGATGGCCTGGGCGTCATCCGGGTGGAAGTGCTGGCCGATGATGCTCACCTCGCGCTGCGCGGCGGCTTGTACCGACAGGGGTGGAACCTGCGGACCGAGCATCCGCTGCGCATTCGGGTGCTGCCCTGGATCGGCGTGTTGTCCCTGGGTCTGGGCCTCGGGCTCGCGTACCTCACCCGCCGGCTGGGCTGGGGCTTGCTCGCGTCCGGGCTGCTCGCGCAGGGCTTTGCATCGTCCGTGGGCTGGCCCGCTGACGTTCCTGCCGTGGACTGGTCGCAGGCGGTGCGGGACGGCCCGCTGGGTCGCGCGGTCATCGAGCTGGCGCTGTCCTTGCCCGACAGCGCCGTCGCGATCGGGGCGGGCATCGTCACGCTTTGTCTCGTGCTCGTCGGCTTCGACCACCGGCGCTCTGCGGGTCGCGGTGGCACGCTGCTCGTGGCGGGGACGCTGGGCGCGGCCGGGCTCGTCGCGTGGGGCGAGGCTGCCGCTCGCGTGGGCATGATCGCCTGGATGGGCACGGGAGCGGGCGTAGCGTCGATCCTCGCAATGGCGCTGGCGTGGGGCCTGGGGCGGCGTACTCTGCGTCGCGCATGAGGGTCTTCGCCGCAGCCGCCGCGTTGTTCGCCGTTTCGGCGTTCACGTCCGCATGCGGACAGGAGCCGGCCGCACCCACGCCCGCGCCGGCCCCGGTCGCCGCGCCCGCGCCGGTTGCTCGCGTGGAGGGGACCGACGCCTGGCTCGATCTCCTCGCCCAGCGCCCCAGCGCCACGGTGTTGCGACACGGTGCGCTGCGCGTCGACCTGGGCTCGAAGACGGCGACGAAGCACCTGTCCTTGGGGACGCGCACGGCGTGGCGCCTCGGTGAGAGCGTCAAGGGCCGCAGCGCCGGCGTGGTGGTCGGTCGCAGCGCCTCGGTCGACGTCCCGCTCGACGGTCCGCTGAGTCCGGCCGCCCATCCCACGGTCGACGAGGTCCCCGGGCTGGCGATGGCGATCGAGGTTCACCCGCTCGCGCCCAAGCAGCAGATGACGGTCCTGCTCAACGAGCGGCCGCTGGCCAACTTGGTGCTCGCGGAGGGCTGGAGCCGCCGGACGTTCTCGTTGCCGCCGGAGAGCATTCACCCCGGCGAGAATCGGGTCCGGTTCTTCTTTCGCAACCTCGACGCCGACGCGGGGGATGTTTCGGCTGCCATCGCGTCGGTCACCATCGCGACGCACGCGCGCATCAAGTCCCCGCCGGCCGCCGCCGCTCGACCGGACGCCATCAAGGTCACCGCTCCGCGCGGGACCGAAGACGACACGCTGCGGGTACGCAAGGCCGCCGACGCGGGCGGCTTGGTGTTGGCCTCGGGCACCGGCTTGGCCTACTACCTGGTCCCGCCGCCACGCGGACGGCTCGCGCTCGACGTCCGCGGGCAGGGGGCGTTGGCCGTCTCGGTCAGCACCGACGCCGATCACGAGGCAGGGCGCGAGCCGACGCGGCTGATCGAGGAGCCGCTGCGGGCTTCGGGGACGCAGGTCCGCGCGGACCTCTCGGGCTGGGGCAACACCCCGGTGCGCCTGCAGATCGAGGTGCGGGGCGAGGGAGCCGAGGCGACGCTGTCGGCCGCGAACATCGAGGCCCCGCGGACCATCCCCGTCGACGCGCGCGCGCGGGCGCCTCGGGACCTCTTCGTCCTCACGGTCGAAGGCATGCGTCGCGACGCCCTGAAGGTTGGACTGCGGCCTTCACTGCCCAACTTCGAGACGTTTCTCTCCGAGGCGCTGGTCTTCGATCGGGCGTATGCGCCGTCCCCAGCCGCCGTGCCCAGCCACGCCGCGTGGCTCACTTCGGTCGCCCCGCCGCGGCACCTGACTGTGCGAGGCACCTTCGTCGCCGACAACCACGTGCTGCTGCCCGAAGCGCTCGAGCGCGGCGGCTTCGTACGCGTGCAGTCCACGGCCAACGCCGACCTCAACGACGTGCGAGGGCTGCGGCAGGGAATCGACGCGTTTGGCGTGCTCACCGACGTGGTCGAGGCGGCGAGCGCGAGCGACGTCCTCGACGATGCCACCTCGCGCCTGCAGGGCAAGGCGGGCCGGTGGTACATGCACGTCAACGTGAACGACCCGCAGGCGCCCTACGAGCCGCCGCGGGAGCTCGTGCGCGAGGCCGTGCCCCCCGAAGGCGCGCCGCTGCCCCACCTCACGCATATCTGGGTCGGCCGCGTCCGGTTGGGCAAGACCGAGCCCACCGCCGCGGACCTCGCGTACATGCGGCGGCTGTATCGCGGCGAGCTGCAGGTCGTCGACGAGGCGCTGGGCAGCCTGATGCACTGGCTCGAACGGGAGCGCCGCTTGGACGACGCGATCATTGTCGTCATGGGCGTCCACGGCGAGGAGTTCTACGAGCACGGCGGGGCCGGTCACGCGCGCACGCTCAAGGAGGAGAGCCTGCGGGTGCCGCTTGCCATCCGCGCGCCGCAGCTTCTCGCTGCTGGTCGGGTCGACGTTCCGGTCGACCTGCTCGACGTGGCCCCGACGCTCCTCGACCTGCAGGGGCTCACGCCGCCCGACGGCTGGATGGGCCGATCCTTGCTGCCCGTCATCGATGACCCGCAGCCCCCGCCGCAGGCCGTCAGCGCGCACCTCGGCGATGGCTCGCGGGCGATGGTCGTGGGCCAACACAAGCTGGTGCTGGGCCCCGGTCGCAAGGAGGAGTACACCGACCTCGCGGCAGACCCGGGGGAGGACCCCGAAACGCCTTCGAGCCCCGGAATTGGCCTGAGAATCGCGCGCACGGCCCTGGCGTGGGAGCTTGCGCCCGATGGCGCGTGGCGTCGGGCCCGGTGGGGCACCGGGGCCAACCTCACGGCCACGTTTGCGCGCGATTTGGGGATGTAGTACACGGGCGAGCCATGGCGGACGCAAAGGCCCTGCTCGACCAGATTCCCACGCTCCTCAAGGCGAAAGACGCCGCCGCGCTGGTGGAGCACCAGGACCACGCGGACAAGAAGGTCCGCAAGGCGATCCGAAAGGCGCTGCATACCCTGCGCAGCAAGGGCGTCGAGATTCCCGACGCATCCCGCTCGTGGAGCACGGGCGATTCGCTGCAGAAGATGCGTGGCGACCTCAAGCCCACCGCGCACATCGACACCCGCAGCACGCCCGGCGCGATGCGCTTCCTGCTGAGCCTGCCCCACGACACCGAGGGCGCGCGCCTGTTTGCGGGCGCGATCAGCCCCGACGACCGCATCCTCGAGTTCAACGCGTACCAGCAGACCGACGGCCAGCGCACTCGCTTGCTCCGCGACTGGGCCCGCCAAACCGAATCGCGCGACGTGTCCGTGCAGTGGGTGATGGGTCGCATTCGCTGGGCGCGCGAGCAGACGGTCGCCGCCGGACATACCGTGCCCCGCGCGCTCGACCAGGCGCTGTCGCTGCTCGGTGACGAACCCAGCGAGCGTCCCGCGGCCGGCTTCCTCAGCGAAGCGCTCAAGGGCGACGCGGCCCTCGCGAGCGATGGCGTCGACGCCACGATGATCGCGCTGGGCATTCCAAACTGGCCCCCGATGGTCAACCTCGACGGCATGCTCGAGAAGGCCGCAGAGATTCACGGCGACAAGCCCCAGCCCGAGAAGGAAGAGGACCGCCTGGCGCTGCTCTCCCAGGCCGTCCAGGGTGACGAAGAGGCGCGCAAGGGTCTGACCGGCACGCTGGCCAACGCGCTCGACGACGCTGCCACCCACGCGTGGCTCGAGGGCGAGATGGACCAGGCCGAGGCGGCCTTCACGATGGCCACCAAGCTTCGGGGCTCCGACGCGCCCGAGGGTCTCGAGTTCGCACCCCGCCTGCTCGGCTACCAGGTCGCAAGCCTGCTGCGCGCGATGGGTGGACCCGAGGCGGTGGCCCGCGCTCAGGCCCAGGCCGCCGCACAGCAGCAGGGCTGAGCGTCCGCCGCTCGAACACAAACCCCGCCGGCATCGCGCCGCGCGGGGTTTTTTCGTCGGGTGAACCCGCTCGAGGGCCAGGCCGCTCAGCCGCGAACGACCCGTGCCCGGGTCTGCAGGTAGTCGTCGCTGAGCATCCAGGCCATCAGGTCGCGCGCGAGCTTGGAGCGTCCGACGCGCTGCTTAAGCGCGCCACCGACGACGCCATCGAGCAGGCACGCGGCCGAAAGGATCGGTCCGGCGGTCCCCGCCAGCACCATGGCCACGCGCAGGTCGGTGGCCGTGGTGGCACGCGCGGTCACGCCGGCGTCGAAGGGATGACTCGCCAGCGCCTGGCAGGCCGTCTCCACCGCTTTGCGCTGGCGGCGAGGCAGGGTGTTGCGAAGGTTTCCGACGACGTCGCGCAGCCGCTGCGGATCGGGCTCCGCGGTCGTGGGGTTGAAGACGTCCACCACCTCGAAGCTGGCCGCGATCAGTAGATCGAGGTTGGGGGGAGACAGCGCGCGGGAGCGGCTTGCGCCCAGCAGGGACCGTGCAGCCGCGACCGCGAGCAGCCCGTGCCAGGCCGCGGCATCGCCCTGGATCCACAGGTTCGCGCCGAGGCGGATCGTACACAGCGGGTCCTGGATGAGCAGCGCGGCGTTGTGCGAGCGCGCGGCGGCCAGCCGCGGCGGACGAAGCCCGAGGGCGTCGGTGAGGCGGCGGGCCCACGCCTGCAGCGGCTCGGCCGTGACGTTCGAGGGCATCGGCTCGGAAGCGTTCGCGTCCACGTCGGGGAAGTCGCGGGGCAGGCGAGCGACGATGGCGTCCAGGGCCTGAAGCAGGGTGTGGAGCGCAGCGGGTTCGCGTTCGGCCAGGACCGAGCGCCGGCTCGCAGCGTCGGTCAGCACCTTCTGCAGGGTGGGGATGTCGGCGAGCGTCGCGACTGGCACCGTGGGGTCCGCCTTCGCGTCGAGGCAGAGCATCAGGTCCCGGGCGATGCGAGAGAGCGCCGCGTTGCGGGGGGCGGCGACCTTGCCGAGCAGGTTGAGGTCGCGCAGCGAGACCGCGCCGCGCCCGATGTTCGCCGCGAGGGCCGAGCGCACCGGAGCGAGGTACGTGGCGACGCGCTCGGTGTCTCCGACCTTGGAGAGCTGATCGATGAGCAGCGTGATGGTGTCGCGGTTGCCCGGGGCCAGCGCAGCCGCCCGCTCGACCGCAGCCAGGGCCGCGCGGTCGCCACCCTTCGTGGCTGCGTGCAGCCGGGCCTTGCGGAGGTAGAGGTCGTGCAGCCGCTGTCGGTCCCGCTCCCGACCGATCAACCGCTCGACCAGCTCCGCCGCGTCTGCCGGACGCTTTGCGCGCTCGAGCAGGTCGACCATGAGCCCGACGGCGCGCGGGTCGTCGGGGCGCGCCTGCAGGACGACCTCGCCGTGCGACAGGGCGCGCGTGAGCGTTTGGGGCTTGGCGCTGAGGAAGTTGGCCAGACCCATGCGAAGATCGACCGCGGAGGGCTCCCCGGGCTCGAAGAGGTCGAGCAGCTTTTCGGTCGCGTTCGCGGCTCGCAGGTCGTCACCCATCTGCCGGTACGTGTTGACCAGGCCTCGGAGTGCGCGACGTCCGGAGGGCTTCGCCGTGGAGGCCGCGCTGTAGTAGGAGGCGGCCTCTTGCGGCGCGTTCGCCCGCTCGCCCAGGAACAAGCCCAGCTCGTAGCGCAGGTCGTTGTCGGCGATGTCGCCGAACGCTTTGCGCAACAGCCCCAGCACCGGCGCGGGGTCGCCCGGCGGGTTGGCCAGCGTACGCGCCAGCCCGACCGCGTCCCGGTTCTGCGGGTCGCGCTCGAGGATCTCGGTGAGGCGGGTGAGCGCCGTGGCCCGTGCGCCCGCGTCTCCGCGCGCCGCGGCCACGACCGCGTCGCGAGCCTCCGCGACGAGCACGTGAATCGAGGTGCGGGTCTGGGTCGCTGCCGAGGCGCGCCGCTTCTCGGACGAGGTGCGCTGAAGGCCAAGCTCGGCCGGGGCGAGGTTGGGCAGGGCGCTCTTGGCCGCCAGATATGCGCGGCGAGCCTGGCTCCACGCGCCCACGCGCTCGAGCAGCTCGGCACTCTCGACGTAGAAGATTGCACGCTCGGCTTCGGACTGGGCTCGCACGGCCCGGGCGCTGACGGCGTCCTTGATTGCGAACGGGGAGCCCGGCTCACTGAGCAGCCGCTCGAGGTGACGCACCGCGTATGGGTTGCCCGGGTCGACCTGCAGGGCCGACAAAATGGCCTCGCCGGCGACGTTGCGGTCCTCCTCGGCGTCGGTGGAGAGCAGCAGCTCCGCCGCCTCGACGAGCAGCGTCGCCTGAAGGTGGGTATCGCCCGTGTCCTTCGAGGCGCGCAGGTGCAGGGCAGGGAGGGAGCTGCGGTCGCCGAGCTGCCGCAGCAGCCCTTGGAGCTCGTGCCGCACGATCGGGTCGTCGGCGCGGGTGGACAGCGCTTCCTCGTAGGCTTTTCGGGCACCCGCCGTATCGCCGGCCGCGGCCCGAAGGCGCGCGAGGTGGACCTGGTGCGTGGCTTTCACCCCGTCGGCGTCGGCCGTGATCGCGTGCTCGACGAGCCGCGCGACGTTGGCGGTGTCGTGATAGGCGATCAGCAGGCGGCGGGAGCGTTCGTACGCGAGGCCGTGGTCCGGCTGCTGCCCCAGTGCCGCGCGGTAGTGCTGCAGCGCCGCGTCTTCGAGGTCCGAGGGCTTGCCGCGCTGGTCCTTCGGCTTCTCCTGGCGCGCCGTCGCCTCGGCGAGCAGACCCAGCCGATAGTGGTAGTCCGCCGCGAGGGCGGCGCTCTGTGGCGGCTGCTGCGATCGCAGCAGGTCGTAGGCCTTCCGGATCTGGCCGGTCGCCGTGAGCATCTGAAGCAGCAGCTCACGCGCGGGTACGAGGTCCGGGTGCGTCTCGTAGGCGGTGCGCAGCGACTCGATGGCGCGCTGCGAGTCGCCGAGCTCCTCGAAGCAGACCCGCCCCGCCTTGAGGGCGAGCACGGCCGGGTCGGTGACGGTGTCGACGGAGGGGTCGAGCAAGCCGACCAGGTCCTCGAGGTCCCCGTTGTCGCGGTACAGCCGGCTGAGGGCACGCAGCGCTGGCGTATAGCCGGGCGTCAGCGAGAGGGCGCGTTCGTAGCACTGTCGGGCCGGCGCACGCTTCTTGAGCTGGAGCTCCTGGACCTCCCCCAGCTCCACGAGCAGTGCGGTGCGCGCGACGTCGTCGTCGACGCGATCGACCAGCATCTGCAGCGCGGTGATGAGGACCGTGGGTCGGCGTGCCTTCCGGCACAGCGTCGCGAGCTGATACAGCGTCAGCAGGTCATCGGGGTCGAGCGCGGCGACCTCTTGCAGGGCCGAGATGGCGAGATCGACGTCGGAGAGCTCCTGCTCGGCGAGCGACGCGACGCGACGCAGCGCGGCGAGGCG
Source organism: Myxococcota bacterium (assembly GCA_039024335.1). Classification (GTDB taxonomy): domain Bacteria; phylum Myxococcota_A; class Polyangia; order Nannocystales; family Nannocystaceae; genus CAJXVA01. Next base: position 16,739 of record JBCCQM010000007.1, on the reverse strand, counting down.
TTCGGGCGGGTCGGAGCTCTCGCTGGCCTGGCGCCGCAGCGCTTCGACGGCCTGGGGCCAGCGGCGCATCTTCTCGTAGATGCGTCCGAGCGCGCGCAGGCAGTTCGGGTTGTCGGGGTCCTCGGCGACGGCGAGCTCGTAGACCTCGGCGGCGCGCGGCAGGTCGCGCCGCATCGTCTCGTGGACGTTGCCCAGCTGCAGCAGGATGCTGGCGCGGCCGGGTCCCGCGCTTCGGGTTCGCGCCCACTCCTGAAGGTGAGAGACGAGGGAGAGGTGGCTCTCGCGGTACTGCAGGACCTCGGCGAGCGCTTGGCGAACCCAGCGATGCTCGGGCAGCCGGATCAAGCAGAAGCGGAGGTCCTCTTCGAGCTGCTCGGCAAGCGCGCTCCACCGCAGGTCGGACTCGATGGGGCGCGGCTTCGGCCAGGCGGCGTGGTCTGCCTTGAGGTCGGCGAGGCGAACCCGGGCGAGGCGTTCTCGAACCAGTGCCTGCTCTCGTGGATCGTCCAGCGCGCGGGCGAGCCGGGGCAGGACCACGTCGTGCTCGGGCAGCTGCGCGCCGGCTTCGGCCTCCCAAGCGCGCTGCTCCACGTACAGGGCCACTTCGGCGAGCGGCGCGAGCACCTCGGAGGCATCGTCGGAGTCGTCGGCCGTGCGGGCCAGCTCGAGGACGAGGTCGTCGACCGGCTGCGATGCGTCGGTGAGCGCCAAGAGTGCGAGGTGTCGAGCAACGCTGGCCGACACGGGGTCGTCGGTGACGGCCGCCAGCTCGCGGTAGAGGTTGCCGAGTCGGGCGAGGTCGCCGGTCGCCGTGACGCAGCGGGCGAGCTCGCGGATGACCTGGTCTTGCTGTGGATCGGCGGCGCGCGCCTCTTCGAGCAGCGCCAGCCGCTTCGCTTCATCGGGGGCGATGCTCGCCAGGTCGAGGAGCGTGCAGGCTTTTTGGCGGGGCGATGTCGCGCGGTCGGCCACGGCGCGCAGGGCCGCGCGGGCCTGGGCGTGGTCTTCGAGGTGGAGCGCCGTCTCCGCGGCGAGCTGCAGCGCCTCGGGGTGTTCGGGCTGCAGCGCGAGGGCGGCTTGGTACGCGGTGAGGGCCTGCTTGTGCGACGAGGTTCTCTCCTCGCACAGCATGCCGAACTCCACCCATGCGGCCGCGCGCACCTCGGGCTTCTCGGTCGTGCGCTTGGCGAGCGCTTCGAGGGTGGCAAGCTCCGACGCCAGCGAACCGTAGCCCTCGGGCCCGTCGGGGACCTCGGCGTCGGCCCGCAACAGCAGCGGCGCGAGCGGGGACTCGGAGCGTCCCAAGAGCAGCTCGCCTTCTTCTTTTCGACCCAGCCGCTCCAGCAGGATGCGGCCGGCCTCGAACAGCATCGAGGAGCGCAGCTTCGGGTCCGAGACGGTGCGGCTCTCCGCCGCCAGCTCGGCGGCGAGGCCCTGCCAAGACTCGGCGGTGCCCAGCGGTCGCGACGTCGACAGCAGGCTGGCGTGCAGGCCCGAGGTCATCCGCCACAGCCGTGAGGGGTCCTCGACCAGGCTCGGCGGTGCGGCGTTGCCATCGAGCTCCTCCACGAGGTGGGTGAGGTCCATGACGTCGCCCTCTGCGCCGCCGTCACTGCTGGAGGTCGCGTCCCGCAAGCCACCCCGGAGGATGCTGGGGCGTCCGGTCTTGTCACTCATGCGTTTGCCCCCATGTGGTAGCCCAGCGACTGCCGGAGGTTGAGGTGGTCATCGGAGACCAGGTAGCTGATGAGCGCCCGGACCCGGACGAACAGGCCGCTGCGCAGGGCGATCGTCAGCGCGGGGCGGGGGTCGCCGGCACACGCCGCACCGGCTCGGTCTTGGCCGGCGGTGAAGGCCGCCCGGAGCCGCGCAATGTTGAAGCGGTCGGTGTTCGTCGCGAACATGCGCGCAAAGTCGACGAGTTCTTCGAGCGCCGAGGCGTCCGGCATCGCGGTGCTCACCGCTTTGGCCAGCTCGGGGTCGAGTTCGTCGGCGAAGCGGGAGTCGTCGACGGGGACCTTGGCTGCGTGGCACATCCCGAGCACCAGGGTCATGATCTGGCCGTCGGTCGCGGTGGTGTGCATGCCGTCCCCGCCCGTCGCGAGGCGGAAGAGCGCCCGGCCGAGGGCGTCGCGTGAGGTTGGGTCCGCTGGGTTCGCGGCGATCTTGCGACCGACGACGAGGCACGGGGCAGGGGTCACGAAGGCCTGGACGTCGGCCTCGAGACGCTCGTCGAAGAAGACCAGCGGCGTGGGCACGCCGAGCGCGCCCGCAAGCGAGCGCGCGACCATGACGACGGCGTTGTTGCTCGGCAGCGCGTCGGACGGGTTGAGCTTGATGCCCGGTGCTGGACCCAGCTGCAGGTCGGAGAGGTAGAAGACCCCCTCGCGGAGCAGGTCGAGCGCGCCGGTGTGGTCGAGGTCGCCAACGATGCTGTCGAGCGGGCGCCCCTCCATCGACTGCGGCAGCGGCCAGCGCTCTGCGTGCAGGTCGCTGGGGCGGGTGCCCGGAGGGAGCTCATCAGGGCTGAGGACCTCGAGCGCGCACGCGGAGAGGTACACCCCGGTGGGCTCCCGCATCTCGGAGAAGAGCCGCCGCAGCCCTTCGACGGGCGCGCTGTCGAGTGCGTCGGGGTTGCCGGTGCGCAGCCACGCGCGGTGGTGTGCGACGCCGGCGAGCAGCACGGCGGTGCCTTCCTCAGACCGGCCGAGGCCGTGCAGGAGGTCTCGGAGTTCGGCCACCACGTCGACGTCGGTCGGTCGCAGGAGCAGCAGCTCGCGAAGCAGCTCGACCGCCTTGTCGGGCTTCTTGAGGGGCCCACGATGCAGGTCGGCGAGGGCGTGCAGCGACTGGGCGCGCGGGCGACCAGTCGTCACGCCGACGAGCAGCTCCAGGGCCTCGGCGTGGCGCTCCAACGACCCTCCTTCGCCGGCGAGGCGCGCGGCCGAGCGCAGCGCGTGGGGGGCATGAAATCCGCCCCGTCCCGCCGCGATGTAGTGGTCCACCGCTTTGAGCGGGGCGCCAGCACGCTCCTGGGCTTCGGCGGCGTAGTAGTGCAGGGCGGCGATCCGCTCGGGCGACTGCTCATGCTCGACGGACGCCTCGAGGGCGGCGACGACCGCGGCCCAGTTGCCCGTCTGCGCCTGGGCCTGCGCCACATCGGCGTACAGTCCCGCGTCGGGTTGCAGGCCCTCCATGCCGGTCTCGAGCAGAGTGATGGCGGCCTTGGGTCCGTCGACCTCGGCCGACAGTCGGCCGATCTCCCGCAGGGTCAGCGCGGTGAGGTTTCCGGCGGCATGCAGCGCTGCGACGGAGCGCGGGAGAATGTGCGTGAGGGACACGGCGTGCTCCAGCCCGTGTCGCTTGCGGGTGCGCAGAAGGCCTCGCATCGCGCGGGTGGAGCCGGGGTCCTTGGCAACGGCGGCCGAGAACAGCGCCCAGGCGCGGCGGTTGGGCGCGCCGTCTTCACTGGTTCGCAGCGCGAGCGTACCGGCCTGACACAGCGCCGAGGAGGCGTGCGCCGCGTCCGAGAGCCGGCCCGCGAGGTCCTCGAGCGTCTCGATGGCGGCCGTGAGCGCGTCGTCGTTGCCGATGCGCTCGAGCAGCCGCGCGCGAGTGTGTAGCGCCGGGGTGTAGCCCGGGGCGGCGTCGAGCGCCTTGTCGACGCTGCTCAGAGCGACCGAGAGGTTGAGGCTGCGCTCTTGCAGCTCGGCGGCCATGTTCAACAGGGCGGCCCGCTCGGCCCCGGCGGCGGATTCGGCCCGCGCCAGGATGTCGTCGAGGTTGCGGGACTCGGCGGCTTCTTTCTTGCGGGCGCGGATGCGCTTGCGCCCGCGCTGGGCCAGCACGTGGCTGGGATCGTCGTCGAGGATTGCCGCATAGGCGCGGTCGGCTTCGTCGAGGTTGCCGGCCGACTCCTCGGCTCGCGCGGCGCGGAACCGGGTCGCGGCGATCATCGGCTGGGCGACGCTCGCGTCGTCGAGGTCCTGCGTGAAGCGACTCGCGGCCGCCGCGAGGGCGCCGGCTTGTCGGGACGGCCGAGCGGCGCGCTGGCTCGCGCGGGCGAGTCGCAGCTGGGTCAGGTGGTCGTTCGGATCGTTCTCGACGACGTTGCTCAGGTACTGCAGCGCCACGACCGGGCGGGTCGAGAGCTCGGCGAGCTGCAGCGCCATCGCCCGCCTGTCGGCCGAGCCTCGCTCCGCCGTGAGTCCTGCTTCGGCGAACGCCTGCAGCTCTCGGCTTCGGCCCGACTGCTCGTACATGCGCAGCAGCTGCGCCCGCGCAACGCCCAGCTGCGGCCACAGCTCCAGGGCGCGGACCAGGTCGCGAATGGCGCCCTGGACGTCGTCGTGGCTGGCGCGGATGCGGGCGGCGCGATGCAGCAGGAGCGCCCGGGTGCGCGGGCCTCGAACGGCGCCGATGTGCTGCTCGAGAAGCTCGAGCAGGATGTCGGTCTTGCCCTGCTGCGCGGCGAGACGCTCCGCAGCGTGCAGGGCCGGCAGGTGTCGCGGCCAGCGGCGAAGCAGTGCCTGCAGCTCGACGAGCGCGTCTTCGTCCCGGTTCAGGCGCCACGAGAGAAGGTTGGCGATCTCGAGCTGAATGCCGACCTGCCGGGTGCGGTCGTTGGCGTACAGCAGCTCCTTGCGCAGCAGGTCGACGAGACTGGCCCAGTCGCCAAGCTCGCGCAGCAGCCGGCCGAGCGCCTCGAGCGAGGGAAGGTGGTCGTCGACCGACTCCAGCGCGCCTTCGAAAAGCTCGCGGGCGCGCTGCGGCTCTCCCTGGCTCAGCGCGAGCTCGCCCGCGCGATGCATCAGCTTGGCGCGGCGGGCCGGACTGGAGGTGTTGTCGATCTCCTTCTCGGTGACCGCGAGCAGCTCCGCGTCGCGACCGGCGCGGGCGAGCAGGCGGGCGAGCAGCTGCATCGACGTGGCGCGCTTGCTCTCGTCGAGTCGGGCGAAGAGGTGGTCGATCGCGGTGGATGGATCGGGATCGGCGCTGTGCAGCTGGCCGAGCGCAGAGCGGAGGAACGCGCGCCGAGAGGGGGACTCGGTGGTCTGCAGCTCCTCGGCGTAGAACCGCTTGAGGCCGTCGGCATCGCCGAGATGGTGCAGGACCCGCTCGAGCCGGTCACGCGGCGGGCGGAAGGCCGGCGCGACGGCGGTGGCCTCGAGGTACGCCTTGCGAGCGCCCTCGTATTCGTCGAGCTGTTCTTCCATGAGCTGCCCGGCGCGCAGGTGGCACTGGGCGAGCTCATCGCGGGTGAGGCCGGTCTCCGCCGCGGCCCCGATCTCGAGGTTCACGAACTCCAGCTGCTGCGCCCACATCTGGCCGGCGTTGAGGAACCGACCGGTGTCCTCGAGCGTGGGCGGGTGCCCCGGGCTGAGCTTGAGGGCCCGGCGCATCGACGCGAGGCCTTCATGGGGTCGCTCGAGCCGGAAGAGCGCGAGCTTGCCGAGGCGGTAGAAGATCTCCGCACGCGCGGCGTCGTCGTCCTGCTCACCGATGGCCCGCAGCTGGCCGATGCAGGCCTCGGCGGCGATCTCGTGCCGGCTCGTCGCCATCGCCAGCTCCTCGAGGTTTCGCCACAAGGAGAGGTTGTGCGGTGCGGCTTCGGCCGCGGCACGCAGGACCTGCAGCGCCGCGCCACGCTCTCGCTGCTCGCGGAGCACGACCGAGGCGCGGGCGAGCGGAAGGGCGCGCGCCGACTCGGGTCGACCGTCAGCCTCGGCCTCGAGCGCCTGCAGCATCAGGCCAGCGTCGGCGCCCGCCTCGGCCACGCGGAACAGGTCGGAGGCGAGCACGAGGTGGTCGGGGAAGGTTTCGAGTGCCGCGAGGAGCAGGTCGCCCGCGAGCGCGAGGTCTCCCTTGTGACGTGCTTCGAGCAGCGCGAGCTCGTGCAGCAGCCCTGCGACCGCCTTCTCGTCCTGCAGCACCTCGAGCTGCGCTTCGAGGTTGTCGGCGAGCCAGAACACGTCGCCACGCGCAAGCAGCACCCGTTCGACGGATCGCAACACGGCAAGGTCACGCGGCGTGGCCTTGAGCGCGGCCTGGTAGCACTGCTGCGCGGCGCCCAGATCGTGGAAGTGGGCTTCGACCAGCTGACCGCGCTCGCGATACAGTGCCGCAGCCTCCCGCGGGTGCCGGGTCGCCCGGATCTCTTGATCGAGATACATGACCGCCGAGCGCACGTCGCCGCGGTCGAGGTAGATGCGGTACAGGAGGCGCATCGCCGGCCGGAGGTCGGGCACCATCTCGAGCGCGTGCGCGAGCTGGCGGATCGCCTCGTCGGTCTTGTCGGTCTTGTCTTGCAGCAGCAGCCACCGAGCACACGTGGTGGCCAGCGCCGCACGCAGCTGCGCTTGCGCCACGGGTGTGCGAGACAACGCCTGCAGGACCTCCTGCAACGGCATCTGCGACCCGCCTTGCATGCGCTGCGAGTCTACACGACCCGCGGCGTCCTCGGAGCCTGAACGTTCCTCCAACTCGGGGTCATCCCCGGACCCGGTCTCGCGCCCATCCTTTCAGAGGAGGGACGCGCTGGCCGGCTTGGCCACATCGGGCGTTCAGTTGAGGCCCGGGTCGGCGGCGTTGGCCGCCTGTGCTTCGCGGGCCAGGGCGTCGAGATAGTCTTCCACGCCCAGCTCGACCGGGCTGCGCCCTGCCGCCGCATGCTTGGTCGCCAGCAGTTCGTGCATCAGTCGAAGGGTCTCGAAGCGGCACGTCAGGCTCACGTACTGATCCTCGGGGACCGAGGGCAGCTCCGAGAGTCGGGCGGAGAGCCACACGCCGTCGTGGTCGTCTTCGGTGGGCGGCGGTTCCCCCACGGGGAGCGGCTCCAAGCGAAACGCGGGATCGAACCGGTCCATGCCGCGCAGGCGCGGGTCGTCGAGGTCGAGACTCTCCCCGGCGATCGCTTCGAGGGCCTGGTCGACCGGCGAGAAGTAGATGAACTGGTACTGCATCAGCAGCCGGAGGCGCCGCGGATCTTGTCCATCGCCAATCCACGTCCCGCCGAGGATCGTGCGCACGAGCTCCCCGTAGTAGGCCCCGCCGGAGGCCGCGAGCAGAGAGAGGATCTGCGAGCGTCCCTCGCCGGATGCGGTCCGGAGATGATGGTCGACGAAGGCCAGCGACGTCTCGGTGTCGTCGAGCTCGACCTTCAGCGATCGCTGGACCTGCTCGCGGTACAGCGCGACCAGCTCGTCGACGAGCTGCTGCGCGGTGCGACTTGTCTTGGCGGGCCCCTCGACGGGTGCCTGGCCAGCGGGCGCGTTCGCGCGCGGGGCGCGACCCGGCACGGAGAGGGACGGCAAACCGAGGGTAGGGCGGGGGGGCTTGGCGTCCCCCGAACCGTCGCGGTCGGACATCGGCGAACCTTGCCACGTCCATCGGCACGGCGCTATCGTGCGGTCACGAAGCCCGGTTGATGGATGCCACGTGGCCCGATTCAGCCGCGTATGCGTGCCACTGCGGCACGATGTATGCGGTGACGTACTGGAGGTGGGTCGACGCGGTCGCCCGCCCCGACCTCGATCAGCAGGTCCAGCGCGACGGACCCTTCGAGGGCACGTGTCCGGACTGCGGCGCGCCGGCGCGTTGTGCCGGCACGTGGCTGCGGGTCGACGCCCGTGCGCGCGAGGCGACGCTGCAGGTCGCCGAGGCACAGCGCGGCAGCCTGCTGCGGCTGCTTCGTGAGCATCTCGATTCGGTCGAGTCTCGAACCCACGCGATCGGTCCGTGGATGCTGCAGCCGACGCCGGTCTTCTACGACCTCGGCGATCCCCACGATGCTGCGCTCGAGCGTGCCCGGGTCTCCGAGCCGATCATCCCCGCCCGGTCGGGGGAGCTGTTCATCGACGTCCCGCCACCGCCGAACTCTCCCGCGCTCGAGAGCGGAGCGGAGCTGTCTGCGCCGCCGCTGGAGGCTGGCCCTGCCCCCGGCGTCCCGCAGGTCATCGGCGCGGATACGCGGACGCCGGGGACGTTCCGGCCGCCCGTTCTGGGGGCCTACGTCGGGGACCTCTTTCTCGACGGCGAGCGCGTCGTCGCCACGGCGGTGGTCGACCCATCGGAGACCGACAAGTGGGAGCGCGCCAAGCTGGTCACGCGTCCGGTCCTGCTGCGTGAGCACGGCTATCCGCTGCTCGGCGTCCGCATCGTGGCGTCGTACCTCGGTCAAAAGGCGGTGGTCGACGCGCTGCTCGACCCCGGCGCGGTCCAGAGCGCGGACGTGTTCCGGGAGCTGTCCCGCGCCTTCTCCTTCACGCTGCGCGTGCAGCCCTCCGATGAGGCTCCGATCGAGCGCGAGGCCACCGCCGAAGCGCTCGAGCCCAACGCCGCGCTGTGCCTCGAGTCGGCGCGCACGCTGCTGGCCGCGGAGCAGCACCCACCGGAGCGCTACAACGCGGCTCGAGCCGAGCTTGCGACGCTCGACACGAAGACCCGGCTCAAGCCGGCGTCGGAGTCGATCTCGGCCGGCGCGTACCAGCACATCATCGGAGCCTCCGAGGCGGTTGCTGCGTTGGCACACCTCGATCGCGTCTCCAGCAAGGAGTCGCTCGCGCGCCTGCTCGAGGTCGATGGCCTTCCGATGACCGAGTACGACGCGGTCCGTCGCCGCGTGCTGCAGGGATCCCTCGAGCACGGCCTCGTCGCGCCGCGTCGGTTCTGGCGTCGCGTCGTCGCGTCCGGCTTGGTGCCCGACCTTGCGACCTACGCCGAGCGGCTCTGCGAGAACCGATCGGCGCTCGAGGGCGAAGAGGGCGATCTGGAGCCGGACGCCGCGCGTGAGGCCTGGGATGGAATCATGGCGCTTTGCACCCGCAAGGACCTGCCGATCCCGCCGGCGCTGCAGGGCGTGCTGGGCATGACCTCCAGCGCCACGCCGGCGCCGATGGATCCGGACGCGGACTCCGGGATCCCCGTCGCGGTCGACGCCGCTGCCGGCGCTGGGCTGCGCGACCCGTCGCAGCGCCTCAAGATCGCCGCCGACGTGCTGCAGGGGAAGCGGCAGGGCGACCTCGAGGACGTGTTCTCGGCCCTCGATCAGTTCGACACCGACGAGCTGCTCGCGCTGCTGCCCGACCTCAATGACATGGGGCCCCAGGTCATCCCGCACTTGATCGAGCTCCTCAGTCACGAGCGGCGCGAGCTCCGGCAGGCCGGTTCCATCCTCTTGGGGCTCGCGCTCGACCCGACGGCGCTCGAGGCGTTGGCCGACCGGCTCGTACTCGAGGAGAGCCCGATGTGGGCGGACATCGCTCGCGCGCTGGGAGCCTTCGGCCCGACCGCCCTGCGCCGCCTCTGCCAGGTGCTGCGCCGCGAGGCGGGCACGTCCAACGAGCAGCAGTCCATCGAGCGCGTCGCTCGGGCGCTGGCCGAGGTGGCGCTGTCGGACGGAGATGTCGGCCCAGGTGATCCCTCGCCGGGCCACGACGCCGTCGGTGCGCTCGCAGACGCAGGTGATCCACGGGTTCGAGCAGCGGCCCGCCGGGCGCTTGCTACACTCCCGACCGTGAGCGAATCCAGCGCGGCCGTGCGGGGTGAAGCACCACTGCCCGAGAACACCCAGGTGCGTGGATTCTCGCGGCGCGCCTACGAGGCGATCATGGTGCCCGAGGTCGAGGTGGAAGCAGAGGCTTGATGCGGTACGGAATCTTCAGCGACACCCATGCGAACCTCGGGGCTCTCGAGGCGGTTCTTCGCGCGTTCGACAAGGAAAACGTCGACGCGCTGGTGTGCATCGGGGACACGGTCGGCTACGGCCCGCAGCCCAACGAGTGCTGCGACAAGGTCCGCGCCCTGACCCGGCACACGATCCTGGGCAACCACGATGCCGCCGTCTCGGGGCGGATGGACTACAGCTACTACTACGACGCGGCTCGCGAGGCGCTCGACCTCCATGCGTCGCTCGTCTCCGACGAGAACATGCAGTGGCTCAAGGGTCTGCCGTACTCGGCGAAGGACGACGGCGTTCACTTCTGCCACGGCTCACCGCTGGACCTCGAGCAGTTCGAGTACATCTTCACCGTCGACCAGGCCAGCTCGTGTATCCCGATCTGGGAGGACCTGGGTCAGGTCACCTTCATCGGACACTCGCACCTGTGCAAGTCGTACGCGCTGGGCCGGGACAAGGTGTACGAGGTCATCACCAAGAACTTCGAGGTCCACCCGGAGTTCCGCTACATCGTCTCCGTGGGCTCCGTCGGGCAGCCGCGCGACCACGACCCGCGGGCGAGCTACACGATTTACGACGCCGACCGCGGGTACTTCGAGTTCAAGCGGGTCGAGTACGACATCGCCGCGACGGCGCAGCGGATCTTCGACGAAGACCGGCTCTCCGACAGCTTCGGCGCCCGCCTGTTCGCGGGCGTGTAGTCGCTTTTTCAGCCCATGGCGCCCTCGTCCGCAGCTGCGGTCGGGGGCGTTTCGCTTTTTTTCGGGTGGCGGTGCGACAACCCGCCGGGTGCCGTGTCGTGTGGGCGGAGACCAACCAGATGGCGTTTCGTCCGACCCTGCTCTCATCCTTTGTGGCCCTGTGCGCCTGCACGCTCGCTCAAGACGCCGACGCGCCGTTCGGCGCCGATGGACCCGGTGACTCGACCGGCATGAATGAGGGGAGTACGGGCGGTTCGGGCACCGACGCCGAGAACCCCGCCTTCGACCCCGTGCAGTCGGTGTGTGAACGGCTCGACGCGTGCGGCTTCCTGCCGCCGGGCATTCGCCGCTCCGACTGCGAAGACACCACGCTGACGTGCCTCGACGGCGCGCTGCAGAGCGAGGTCGCCGACTGGTCCCTGGGGGTCGAGGCGTGCCTGGCGTTCGAGAACTGCTTCAACATGCTCGACTGCTACGAGGGCCTGCAGACGTGCGAAATCGACGTCTCCGGCTCGACGGGCGCGTTCGGTGACGCGTCGACCACAGCGGCGGGCCTGACGACGGGGCCTACGGAGACGGCCGCGGACAGCGAGGGCGAGGGGGGCGAGGCCGGCTCGACCGGTGTGGACGACCCCACGGATCCGACCTCTGCCGATGGCGACGGCGGCGCCTCGGATGCGGGCGACGACCCCTCGGGCGACCCGCCGCCCCCGGTGTGCGCGGGCACGTGCGACGCATGCTTGGACTGCGCCTTCACCGACCCATGCCTCGACTTTGCGCTCGACTGCGTCGACAACCCCGAGTGCGTGGCGTTGAGCGACTGCTACGCCCTGTGCGACGGCAACGCGAGCTGCTTCGACGACTGCGATTTCTTCCACCCTGCCGGAATCGCAGACTACGCCGCCCTCGCGACGTGCTCGCTGGACGTCTGTGAAGCCTCGTGCTGACGCGATCAGTCCGGCAGCAGGCCCGCGAGGCTGATCTCGAGCTGACTTTGAACCAGCCGGTCGATGCTCGAGAGCTCGTCGAGCGGGACCGCGGCGGTCTCGTGGAGGATCGCGTGCATGCGCTCGACCAGCCCCGACTTCGTCCGGCCGATCCATCGCGCGACGGTGCTGCGGTGGACGCCGTACACGACGCCGATCTTGTCGATGTTGAGGTTTTCGACGAAGTACATCCGCAAGACGGCGCGCTCGCGGTCGGGCAGCTCTGCGCACGCGCGCCGCAGCGCGTCGGCCAGCTGGGGGGCGTAGCGGTCCTTGAGGTGCTGCAGGTCGGCGCTCACGCCCGAGGGAAAGAGGACGGCGTCGGCCCACAGGCCTTCGGCGCGGGCGGTATCGCGACGGGTCTCGCGGAGGACCGACAGCCCCACGCGCACGGCGGCGACGCTGACCCAGCCGGCGAGGGGTCCGCGTCCGCCATAGCTGGCAATGCGCGGCGCGCCCTCGGCCTCGCGCACGAGCAGGCGGGTTCGCAGGCGCTGCAGGACCTCGTCGACGAAGGCGTCCGCGCCATCGATGCGGCGCACGGCGCGTTCGGCCTGCGGCAGCACCGTGGCTTCGAACACCCGCAGCGCCCACGGCAGCGCCGACGCGCAGGCCCAGGCCAACGCAAGGTCGTGCAGGTGCGTCGCGTCGAGGGTCGTGACGCCCCGTACGCGCAGGTCGTCGACGAACGTCCCGGGGTCTTTGGGCAGCGCGGGGTATTGCTCACGTGCAGCCCCCCAACCTTCGGACACCGCCTGCAGCAGACTCGACATCGGCTCCGGACGATACCACCGTCCGCACGCTGCCCTCGCTCACCCTTCACCGCGGTCGCTGACGCATGACGGAGAAACGCATCACGGCGTGTCCGCCCGAAGACCAGATGTGGTCCCTTCTGCAGGGGCATCTGGAGGCCGACGACGCGGAGGCCATGCGGGTGCATCTGGATGGGTGCGTCTCGTGCCAGGCGGTCGTCGGCGCCCTGCTCGGCACGTCGCGTCCCGAACCGTCCGCGCCTGCCCCGGACGCGCCGGGGACCGTCATTGCGCAGCGGTACGAGGTGTTGGCGCCGCTGGGCGCGGGCGCGATGGGGACCGTCGTGCGCGCCCGCGATCGGCAGCTCGAGCGCGACGTCGCGCTGAAGATGCTGCACGCCGGCGGCGACGCGCATCCTGCCGCGTCGGGCCGGGTGCTGCGGGAGTCCAAGGCGATGGCGAGCCTTCGCCACCCCAACGTGGTGACGGTGTTCGACGCGTTCGAAGACGGCGGCGTGGTCATCGTGGTCATGGAGCTGCTCGGCGGCGGTAGCCTGCGCGACGGCGCGCGCCAGCGACGTCCGTGGCCGCAGGTGTGTCGGCAACTGCTCGAGGCGGGGGAGGGCCTTCATGCCGCGCACGAGGCCGGTTGGGTCCACCGGGACTTCAAGCCGGACAACGTGCTGCTCGACGAGGCAGAACGCGCCCACGTCGCGGATTTCGGGCTCGCACGGGCACTTTGCGACCCGGGGCGGGGGGACGAGTTCATTACGCTCGATGGGTCGATGGACCCCACGCAGACGCAGACTGGCCGACAACTCGGGACGCCGCTTTACATGGCGCCCGAGCAATTCCAAGGGGCCACCGTCGACGCGCGCGCCGACGTGTACGCGTTCTGCGTCACGGCGGTCGAGCTGCTTTGCGGCCGGCGTCCGTTCGATGCCGTGACGCTCGGCGCGCTGCGAGCGGCGAAGCAGAACGGGCAGCCGCCGTCTGTCCCAAGGGGGCATGCGCCTCGTGCGGTTCGAGAGGTCCTTGCGCGAGGGCTCTCGGTCGAGCCCGAGAACCGGCCGTCGCTGCGCGCGGTGCTCACCGTGCTGCGGACGGCCCTGGCGAGACGGTCCCGGCGGCCCGTGGTCGCGCTGCTCGGGGGCAGCGTCGCGGTGGCGGCGGCTCTCGGCGTCGCGTCCTCGGGAGGTGACGGACCGTGCGATCGCGGGTTCGGGTCGGTATGGTCGCCGGCCGATGCGCTCGCGGTGCGGGCGACCTGGGCGGGATCCGCCGACGCGGAGGTGGCCGAGCTTGCAGACGACGCGCTCGTCGCGTTTGCGCAGGCGCACGAGACGTCGTGGTCGCAGGCGTGCTCTCGGCCCGTCGGACCGAGCCGGACGATGCTGGTGGATTGCCTTGCCGCCCAGCAGGCATGGGTCGAACTCGACGTCGCGCTGCTGGTCGAAGGCGTGCTGCCGCCGCAGGCGATGATCGATGCCACGCCCGCGCCGCTGGCGTGTGAGGACCCTGCCGGCGTCGTCGTGCGTCCGGTGCCCGACGCGGATGCGCTCGCACGATGGAGGCGGCTGCGGGTCGGGGCGGCCCGCGCTCGCAATGCGCGGCTGAGTGGAGACGCCGCGCGGGCCGGAGCGGAGGCGACCGCGCTTCGGACCGAGCTCGACGTCGACGCGGACGCATGGTTCGTGGCGGATCTCGAGGCCACGCTCGGCGAAGTCGCGCATGTTCGAGACGACCACGCCGCCGAGCGCCAGCACCTGGAGACCGCCGCGCGGGCGGCCTCGGTGAGCGGCCACTTCGGCGCGCTCGTGGCGTCTCGGCTGCAGCTGTCGACCCTCGCGCTGAACGTCGATGGTGACCTCGAGGCGGCGCAGCGTGAGCTTGCAGCGGCGCAGGCGGGGCTCGCTCGGCTGGTGGGCACGCGGTCGGCGCTCCCGCTGGCGTGCATGGCGGGGCAGGCGGAGGCGTCGCTGTCCGAGGCGCGCGGAGACTTCGAGACCGCCGCGCAGCAGCGGGTCGCGCTGGTCGCACGCGCACGCGCAGACGCGCCTGCCCACGTCGCGAATGCGCTGATGGAGCTCGGGCGGCTCCGCGTCTCGATGGGCCAGCATCGAGACGGGGTCGCGCTGCTGGAGCAGGCGCTCGACGAACTCGGCCCGCCGACGCGGGAGACGGCCGACGCGCGCGGGGTCGTCTATCGCAACCTCACCGAAGCTGCGCTGCGCGCCGATGACCTCGACGCGGCGCTGGCGTACCTGCAGCGGAGGCGCGCGCTGGTCGAGGGCATGGCGGACTGGGCACACCGCGTGCTGCCGATGTGGCTCGACGAGCTGCAGGTGCGAATCCTTCGGGGCGAGTACGACCGCGCCGCAACGTCGCTCGAGCGCCTGCAGCTCCACCTCGAGCGGCACCCGGACATCGAGCCGTCGTACCGACGACGGGCGTTGCGCTTCGGCGTGGAAATCGCCCAGAGCCGAGAGGACTTCGAAGCGTGCGACGGCCAAGCGCGAGCCCTGCTGACCGACCCCACCTTCGACGTTCACAGCCTCGACGGCGTGAACACGCGCCTGATTCGGGTGTCGTGCTTGATCGAGCTGGGGCGAGTCGACCGCGCGCTGGAGTCTGCCGACACCGCGATCCGCAGCGCCCGGCGACGGGCCGACACGCCTACGCTGTTGGCGCTCGCGCTGGCGGCCCGGGCGGAGGTGTATGTCGCTCGCGGGCAGGGGCGCAACGCAGTGGCCGATGCCGAGGAAGCCCTGCAGGCGATACCCGCCGCCGACCCGTGGTCGATGCGTCCGTACGTCGACAGCGTGGCGTGCCGCGCTCGATACGCGGCCGGAGAGATCGACACCGCGGCGAAGATGGCTCCGCGCGTTGTGGCAAGCCTCGACGGCTCGGAGCGCGAGGCGTTCGAGGCGTGGGCGCGCGAGGTCGGGCTGCCGCTACGGTGACGCGCGGCGGTCGACGAGGTCCAAGCTGCCGCGCAGCGCCGCGATCATCTGCTCGCGCGAGATGACCCGGTGTCGCGCGAGTCGGCGGACCTGCGCGTGGAGATTCTGCGTCCACGCGGCGTCGACGTCGCCCGACACGAATCTCTTGCTGTAGGTCCGCGGAGCGGGCGCGAGCATGGCGAGGTGGGTCGCCTGCAACGGCGTCAGCGCATCGGCGGAAAGGCCGAAGTAGAACTGCGCGGCGTCTTCCACTCCGTGCACGCCGGGGGCGAGCTCGATGATGTTCAGGTACACCTCGAGCAGGCGCCGCTTGCCGACGACCGCTTCGAGGCGCGTCGCGAGGAACGCCTCCTGCAGCTTGCGGGCGGCGCTGCGGTCGAGGCCCAGGAACAGGTTGCGCGCGGCCTGCTGGGTGATCGTGCTGGCCCCGCGGTCGGCCGAGCCCTTGGCGAGGTTGTGCCACAGCGCGTTGCCGATCTGCTCGGGGTCGAGACCGTCGTGCCGAAAGTAGCGGGTGTCCTCGAGGGTCACGAAGGCCCCCGCGATGAGGGGCACCCTGCTCAGCGGAACGTAGTGCGGCGCCCCGGCGGCGAGAAGCGTGCTGCGGGGCGTGCCGAGGGCATCGACGAAGTGGTGCCGGTAGGCGCCGCGCAAGCCCTCGAGGTCGACGGTCGAAGGGTCCGCGGTGACCGAACACTGCTCTCGGAAGGGGAACTCTACGTCGAACACGCCCGGCGCGGGTGGCTCGGCGAGCGGGTCTTCGGCCAGCGTGGCGGCGCGGCGCTGGGCCGCGTCGAAGTCGACGGTGACTTCGAGGTGCCCGTCGATCATGCCCTGCACCCGGGTGCCGCGCATGGTGTCGGCAAAGCCGTCGGGCAGGGCAGAGAACAGCCGCTGGCACGGCGTGGTCGGCAGCTCCAGGCGCACGCCCGCCTGTCCGGGGCGCCGGGAACCGGTGACGTCCACGGTGACGCCGCCGTGCGAGAGGGTGGCGGCACCGTCGAGGTGCTCAGCCGATCGAACGGTCGCGTCGCCGTCGAGGCGCAGGGGCCCCAGCGTGACGGTAGACGAGGACAGCTTGGGATGCTCCAGCGTCACGTCGCGCAGCGTCCAGCCGTCGGCATGCACGCTGAGGTCGTCCGCCGCGTCGACCTCGAGGCGCCCATCGACCGTGGCCGCGGCCGCGTCGATCTGAAGCGCGCCGATCGTGACGTCTGCGAGTCGGCCGAGCCCGTGCAGGGGAAAGGCGCTGGCGTCCACGGTCCCCGTGCGGCTGTCGGGCCACGCGGCGAGGTGAAGCCAGCCACCGGACTCGTGATGCAGCTCGGCCTGGACGCGGTCGGTGCGAGCCTCGGCGCGCAGGGAGAGCGGGGGGCCATCGGCCAGCGACACGGTACCGCCGAGGCCCCACGCGCGGAGGCTGGTGGTGGGGGCAGCCCGAAGACGCCCGTGGCTGTGCAGCGCGGCCCGCGGGTGCTGGACCGTCAGGCCGAAGGAGGCATGCGGCTTTCCGTCCGCGCCGATGCTCAGCGCGGGCGCGTCCACGAGCACGGTCACGCCGCCGCGGGTGAACGTCATCGTGTCGCTCGACTGCACGCGCACGGCGAGGCCGCGCGTGTCGATGCGAACCTCGCCGGCCGGCGAGGCCGCGGCGGGGTCCG
>JBCCQM010000006.1:0-105715 GCA_039024335.1 Myxococcota bacterium | reverse complement strand
TGGCTGCGGTCTTCTTGGCTGCGGTCTTCTTGGCTGCAGGCTTCTTCTTGGCTGCAGTCTTCTTCTTGGCTGCAGTCTTCTTTTTGGCTGCAGTCTTCTTTTTGGCCGCAGTCTTCTTCTTGGCCGCGGTCTTCTTCTTGGCCGCGGTCTTCTTCTTGGCCGCGGTCTTTTTCTTGGCTGCAGTCTTCTTCTTGGCCGCGGTCTTCTTCTTGGCCGCAGTCTTCTTCTTGGCCGCGGTCTTCTTGGCCGCGGTCTTCTTGGCCGCAGTCTTCTTCTTGGCCGCAGTCTTCTTCTTGGCCGCAGTCTTCTTCTTGGTCGCGGTCTTCTTCTTGGTGGAGGACGAGCGACGCGAGGTGGCCGAGGTCTTGGCGGGCACGTCACCCTCTTACGCGATCGCCGATGCACGTGGCAACCCGCGCGCGGTACCCTGCCGCGTGGCTTCGCGAACCGTGGTCGACTCCGTCTCCGTCGTCGACGGGCCCCCCGCCAACCTCGACGCCCTCGACGCACAGCTGCAAGGTCTTCGGGACGCGCACGAGGGCGTCGTGTTCCAGCGCTACCTCGCGAGCGTCCCGACGGTCGATCCGTCGGCTTACCTCGCACCGACGGCCGCCCTCGTTGGCGACGTGCGCATCGGTCCTCGGGCGAGCGTCTGGTACGGCTGCGTCCTGCGCGGGGACGTGAACCGCATCGAGCTCGGCGCCGACAGCAACCTCCAGGACGGGACAGTCGTCCACCTCGGGGACAACGACCCCACGATCATCGCCGAAGAAGTCGTCGTGGGGCATCGAGCGGTCGTCCACGGGTGTCGGATCGGCGGGGGAACCCTCGTGGGCATCCAAAGCACGATCCTCGATGGCGCCGTCATCGGGGAGGGGTCGATCATCGGGTCGGGCGCGGTCGTCACCGCCGGGAGCCAGATCCCCCCGCACAGCCTCGTGCTCGGGGTGCCCGCAAAGGTGGTCAAGACGCTCACGGCCGCTGACGAGGCGTTCCACCGCAAGCTCGCCGGCAAGTACGTCCGGCTTTCGCACAACCATCGCTACGGCTGACGCGCCGCGCCCGACGAGCTGCCCGATCCGGTGGACGTCGACGTCCCGGAGGTGTCTGTACCGCCGCCGGATCCCGACGTCGCGTCGGTGTCGGTGTCCGTGCCCGTCGTGGATCCGTCGGTCCCGGACGTCGTCCCCGCGGCGCCGACGCAGAAGCCGTCGACGCGGTTGCACGACAGGCCCTCGCAGCAGCCCTCGTCATCGACGCAGAATCGCGAGAGATCGTCGGCGCGAATGCAGCTCGTGACGCAGGTTCCTTCGCCCACGGTCTGCGTCCCGGGGTCGTAGGAGGCCGCACACAGTGGTGCATCCTCGGTTTCGCAGTCGCTGCTGCGCTCGCAGGCGCCCGGCGGGACGTCGTCGAAGCTGGTGGCGAACGGCTGCCCTGAGGTCGTACTCGTGGTGGCGGGTCCGCTCTGGTCGTCGTCGGATCGCTCGGGCGCAGGGGAGGGCGTGCTCCCACACCCACATGCGAACAGCACTCCCAGCGCGGCCACGCCTCCTCGACCCATGGCGGTAGCGTGCCCGCACCGACGCACGCGGGCAAGTCATCGGGGTAGCTCTGAGTCGCCATTCGGCGCTACCGTTGAGGCGAGTGGACCCGCAGTCCCAACAACGCTCGGTGCGGAAGTCGACGCTGCCCGCGATTCCTCGAAGCCTCCAGCAGCCCGACGTGGCCGAGCGCGAAGCCACCGGTGACTTCGACCCGGGCACGCAGGTGGGGCACGCGAAGGTCTTCGACATCGTGGAGCGCATCGGCGAGGGCGGCATGGGGCGCGTCTATCGGGCGTTCGATCCCGTGATGGACCGCTACGTCGCGATGAAGGTGCTCAAGGCGGACGTGCCGTCGAACGAGCGTGAGCGCTTCCGCCGAGAGGCGGTCATTGCCGCCAACTTCTCGCATCCGAACCTGCCGCGCGTGCTCGACCGCGGCACGATCGAGGAGCACCGACTCGAGTGGATGACGCTCGAATACCTGCGCGGTCGGGACCTGGGCCAGATCATCGACCGCGGACGCCGGGTCTCGATTCCGCTGCTCGTCGACATCTTCTCGCAGACGCTCGACGCGCTGGACTACATGCACACGCGCGGCATCGTTCACTGCGACGTCAAGCCGGACAACATCTTCATCACGCGGGACCCCTACGACCGCCGCCTGGTGATCGTGAAGCTGATCGACTTCGGCATCTGTCGTCGCGTCGACGAGCCGCCGCCGCCTCGCCTGATGGGCGACCCGCGCTACATGGCGCCCGAGCAGACGTACCTGGGGCAACCGGTCGACGGCCGAACCGACCTGTACCCGCTGGGCTTGTCGCTCTTCGAAACCCTCGTCGGTTTGCACCCGTTTCCCGGCGTCGATGATGCCGAGCCGATGGAGATGCTCAAGATGCAGCGGAGCGTCGATGTCCCGCAGGTCCGCGACGTGCTGCCCGAGATTCCCGAGGAGGTCGCGACCGCGATCGATGGCGTGCTCGCGGCTGCGTGCGCCAAAGAGCCCGGCGAGCGGTTCGCCTCCGCAAAGGTCATGAAGAGTGCGCTTGCCCAGGTGCTGCCGCGGCACTCCGCCTCGCAGCGGTAGGTTGCCCCGGCTCGACCGTCTGCCGACGGGGCATGCTGGGCCGGTGACCGCGTCCGCCGCCGCGAGGCGCGAGCTCCGGCGTGGCGTGGACCACCTCGAGGCCATCGCACGGCCTTTCGCCTGCTAGTCTTCGTGATGTGATTGGCTTCGAACGCACATCGCTGAGTTTGTTCCTGTTCGCGTCGCTGGCGGTTGCGCCGGCCTGCGGCGACGATGGCGGATCGGCGGCGGGCGATGGAAGCACGAGCGCAGCCGAGGGCAGCACGGGCGGTGGCCCCACTACGGCCGCGCCCACATCGACGAGCACGACGAGTACCCCGGAGCCATCGACCGGTCAGGCGGACGAGACGGGAATCATCGACACGAACGACACCGCGCCCCAGGGCGAGTGCGTGCTGTGGGACCCCAACGACTGCGGCGAGGGCAGCAAGTGCATGCCGTACTCGATCGAAGACGACGGTATCCCCGACGAGGTGCAGTGCTGCCCCGCGGTGGAGGAGCCGGCGCTCAATGGTGAGCCGTGCATGGCCGACGAGTACAACGGCAGCTGCATCGACAACTGCGAGCCCGGTTCGATGTGCGTGCTCGACGATGAGGACTCGCTGACGGGCCTGTGCCGGCAGTTCTGCGACCCCAGCGGCAACGACTGCGATCCGGATCAGACCTGCAAGGCGTTCTTCGAGCTGCTGCCGGGCGTGCCGAACCTGCCCACGTGCATGGACCGCTGCGATCCGCTGCTTCAAGACTGCTCGCCCGATGGCTGGCACTGCATTCCCGACTCGCCGACCGAGGCCGGGCAAAGCGGATTCCTCTGCACGCCACCGCCGTCGGGTCCCCCCGTGGGCATCTTCGAACCGTGCGCGCTTGCCAACCAGTGCGAGCCTGGCTTGGTCTGCGTCACCGATGATCGCGTGCCCGGCTGTACGTTCGCGTCCTGCTGCACGGCGTACTGCGACCTGGCCGACGGGGACAGCGCGTGCCAAGACATCGACCCACAGCTCGAATGCACCGACTGGATGTCGCCCGACCCCGAGTGGCAGGACGTCGGCGCCTGCACGTTGCCGCAGCAGTAGGGGGCTGCTAGGGAGCGAGCATCACCATCGCCGCGTCCCACAGGACGTGGCAGGTCATGACCGCGACCCACGAGCGCGTTCGGACCGCGAGCGCGCTCCAGGCCACGCCGGCAAGCGCGGCGGCCAACACGAGGATCGGCGGCCCGACCGTCGCGTGGGCGAGCGCGAAGAGGAGCCCGCCCGCCAGCACCGCGGGCAGGGGTCCGAGCCGCCGAACGAGGCCGAGCGTGACGCCGAAGCGCCAAACCAGGTCTTCGAGGCCCGCGACGAGCACGAGCAGCGGCAGCGTGAGCAGCGGGTGGTGGGTCGTTCCCCACGCGTAGACCGACGAGGCCGCCTCGACCATCTCGGGGACCGTCGCGCGCAACGCTGCGATGGTGATCACGGCGCCCCCGACCATGACCGCGGCCGCCCCGAGTCCCCAGGCGACGCGGCCCGGGCTCGGCCGAAGCCACCGACGAAGGGGAGGCGACGACGCGGTGAGGCCTGCGACGAGCACCGCGTTGATGCCGAGCATGCGCCGCCAGATGTCGACGGAGGGAAGGGCGCCTGCGAGCAGGAGCAGCGCGACGGCGACCACGATGAACGCCGGCGGGACGGACCATGCCGAGGCCTCGTCGCGAGCGTCTGCCGAGGGAACCAGGCGGAGGCTCGGGCCTTCGACGTCGGCCGCGAGGGCCCGGATCCGGGATGCATCGATCGGCCGAGGCCGGAGGTCGAGCCGGGCGGCGGCTTCATTCGCGTCGCCGTACAGCCCTTCGATGAGCATCGCCAGCTGCGTGGGCGTGACCGGCGGGTTTGGCAGGATGCGCTGCATCGTCGCGGCCGCCATGCGCATCAGCCCGCGAGGCAGCGGAAGGGCAAGGGTGGCGTGACCGAGCGCGCCCGAGACCGTTTCGATGAGGCGTGGGAGCGTGAACCGAGCGGGTCCCACCACGTCGATGGCGGCGCCCAGGGCCGCATCGTGATGAAGGCATCGAACCGCTGCGTCCGCGACGTCATCGACATCGACGACCTGCAGCGGCCCCCCCTCGCCCGCGGGCACGGGGAAGACCGGCGCGAGCCGAATGAACCGCACCAGGTTGGAGAGCATCGCATCGCCCGGTCCGTAGACGAGCCCGGGGCGCACGATGCTCCACGGCAGCGCGCTCGCCTTCACGAGGGCTTCTCCGGCTCGCTTGGTGCGGTGATAGGCGCCGTCGCTGGCGTCGATGCGGACGACCGAGACGTGGACGAAGCGCGCGACCTGCAGGGCGCTGCTCAGGGCGAGCAGGTGCCGAACCGCGTCCACGTGCGCGGCCTCGAAGGTGTTCCCGCCCCGCTCGATCGCGATGCCGACGAGATTGACGACCGCATCCACGGACCCGAGGTCGCCGGGGTCGGGCGCGGCGCGGGTGAGGTCGGCGGCGACGTGCTCGACGCCTGTCGGAAGCGAGCCTCGCGTTCTGGACACGGCGACCACGTCGTGTCCATCGCCGAGCAGCGTGCGGACGACGGCCGCACCGATGAAGCCGCTCGCCCCGGCGACCAGGACCCTCATGCGGCCAAGCGCTGGGCCACGCGCGCGAGGACCTCCGCGGCGCAGCCCCATGAAAGCGTCACGCCCGCGCCGCCGTGCCCGTAGTTGTGAACGATCCAGAGGTCGCCGCGCGCTTCCCCTTCGAGCCGGATGGCGGCGCGGCCGGGGCGAAGGCCGACGACGTCGGTGCGCCGCGCGGCGTCGGCCAGGCGAGGATCCAGCGCCGCGCATCGAGCGACGATCGCGTCGGCCTCGCTCGGCCGGATCTCGAGCGCATGGTCGTGCTCGGCTGCGGTCCCCCCGAGGACGAGGTGGTCGCCTCGTGGCACGACGTAGGCGATACCCCCGCCGTCGTGCTCGTCGAGCAGCACCTGGTCGATGCCGGGGTTGTCCACGTGGACGAGCTGCCCACGAACCGGGTGAAGGCTGCGGTCGTCGCACAGCTCGCGCGCCCCGAGACCGCAGCAGTTGATGACGATGTCTTGCCCGTGCGCATCGGCGAACGAGGTCACGCGACGCTGGATGACGCGGCCGCCGGCGGCCTCGAGGCGGGCCCGCAGGTACGGCAGGTACACGCGCGTATCGATGACGGGCGCGTCGAACCCCCACCCAGACGAGAACCCCGGCGGACATTCGGCCGCGGGCAGATCCGTGAGGCCGCGAACGGCGTCGGCCCACCACGGCCGAGGCTGTGGCGTGCGGGCGTAGTCGTACGCACGACGCATGCGCACCCCGGCCCGCGGGTCGTCACACAGGGTCACGAACTTCGCGTACGCGACCTTCGCCCAGGCGAGCGCGCGGTCGAAGGGAAACGCGCGATAGGGGTACCAAAACGCCGCGGCAACGTTCGAAGTGGTGTTGGGGGGGAGCGCCGCAGCCCACACCTCGACCGCGTGTCCCGCCTCTGCGAGGACCGTGGCCGTGGTGAGGCCAGAGACGCCGCCGCCCAGAACGATCACGGCCGGCAACCTAGCAGCCTCGCGAGGTTCGGACCACGGGTTCGCCCTGTGCGCCGGTACGGTATGCTGCGCCCGCCCGCGATGAATCTGCTGCCCAAGCGACCGCTTCACCTTCCTCGCTTGCGGACGTACGTGCCCGAGCCGTCGGATCCCAAGATCTTCTGGTTCAACAGCGAACGGGCCGACATCCTCCAAGACGTCGTCCGGCGCATCATGGAGCGCTACCAGGACGACGAAGGGATCGAGTTCATCATCGGCGATGCCGCCTACCACGAGATCCGGCGGCTCGAGCCACGCACCGACGAGGGCGGCCGCAAGGGGCTGGAGTACTGGCGCGGCGTGATCCGACGCGTTGGCCGGATGTCGAGCGAGGGCAAGCACGAGACGCTCCGGGAGATTGCGATGCGGATGGCCAAGGACGTCGCGGGCAACTTTGACCCGCGCGTCTACAAGTTTGCTGCGCGCGCCGTCCCCGGGCTGCTCACGGGCGTGATGAATCCTAGCAACGTCATGCGCAACGTGCTCGACTCGGGCACGCGCCTGGACGAGCTGGTCTCGGTCGAAGGCCCCATCGAGAAGATTCACAAGCTGCAGCGCAAGGGCACGATGCTGCTGCTGCCCACGCACAGCTCCAACCTCGATTCGCTGGCGATGGGGTGGATCGTGTTCCGCGAGGCGCTGGCCCCCGTCGTCTACGGCGCGGGCAAGAACCTGTTCTCGAACCCGCTCATCTCGTTCTTCATGCACAACCTCGGGGCGTATCGGGTGGACCGACGCGTCCGTGCGCGGCTGTACAAGGACGTGCTCAAGGCCTACTCGAGCATCATGATCGAGCGGGGCTACCACTCCCTGTTCTTCCCCGGTGGCACGCGCATTCGCTCCGGGGCGATCGAGCAGCGGCTCAAGCTCGGCCTTGCGGGCACGGGGGTCGAGGCGTTTGCGCGCAACCAGGCCCGCGGCGTGAACCGTCCGGTGTTCTTCGTCCCGGCGACGATCAACTACGCGCTCGTGCTGGAGGCCGAGACGCTCATCGAAGACCACCTCAAGGAAGAGGGCCGCGCCCGCTACATCATCGAGGACGACGAGTTCTCGCGGGTGGAGCGGTGGGTCTCGTTCTTCAAGCGCTTCCAAAACACCGAGTCGGCGTGTGTCATTCGGTTCGGCGAACCGATGGACCCGTTCTGCAACCCGGTCGACGACGAAGGGCGCTCGCTTGCGCCGGACGGCCGGGTGATCGACCCCGGGTCGTACGTGTCCCGGCGGGGCACCCCCGTCGTAGACCCCGCGCGGGATGCCGCCTACACCCGGGACCTCGGCAAGGCGATCGCCAAGGCGTACGTCAAAGAGACTGTCGTGATGGGCACGCAGCTCGTTGCGCACGTGCTCTTCCGGCGCCTGTGCCGGGCCACGCCGGGACTCGACCTCTTCGCGCGGCTGCGGCATCGCGGAGACATCGCGGTGCCGATGGACGAGCTTCGCGAGGAGGTCGGGCAGACGCGCGACGCGCTGCTCAGGCTCGAGCGGGACGACCGCGTCCACCTCAACGCGCCGCTGCGGCAGGCCGCGCCCGAGCAAATCATCGAGCGAGCGCTGGACGCCTGGTCCGGCTACCACCAAAAGCCGATCGCCCGCGTGCTGGGCGGCTCGGTCATCGCAGAGGACCCGAACTTGCTGTTGTTCTATCAGAACCGACTCCGGCTCTTTGCCTGTGACATCGCGGGACCCCACCCCGGCGACCAAGCCGCCGCGCTCGAGATCGCCGCGATGGAGGGCCCCCGATGAGCGCGCCCGTCGCCATCGTTGGAGGCGGCGCGTTCGGCCGCGCGTTGGCCACCGCGGCTGCACGCGTCGAGCGTTCGGTCATCTGCTGGAGCCGCAGCAAGCGGGAGCCTGACCACGCGCGCATCTCCTGCACCACGGACATGGCCGCGCTGCGGACGGCCGAGCTGGTGTTTCTCGCGGTCCCCTCGCCGCACGTCAGCGCACTGTCCGAAGAACTCGGCAAACATCTCGATGGTGGTCACCTGGTGGTTCACGTCAGCCGCGGCTTGGTCGGAAACGACATCGCCACGCTGACCGAGG
Organism: Myxococcota bacterium; assembly: GCA_039024335.1. Lineage (GTDB taxonomy): Bacteria > Myxococcota_A > Polyangia > Nannocystales > Nannocystaceae > CAJXVA01. The sequence goes on along the minus strand of JBCCQM010000006.1, from coordinate 97,451 downwards.
TCGTCCGCGAAACCACGCCCGTGCGTCGCGTCGGTGCGCTCGCCGGTCCGCTCGTTGCCCGCGGCCTCGCGGAGGGCGAGCCCGGTGGTGCCATCGTGGGCACGCTGTTCCCCGAGGTGGCCGATGCCGTCCGCGACGCACTCGGCGGGCCGAAGCTGCGGATCTACGCCACCGATGACGTCGTCGGCGTGGAGATTGCGTCCGCATTCGTCGGCCTCATCACGCTGGCGATGGGCTACGCGAAGTCGCTCGGCTTCGGGCCCGGCACGCTCGCAATGCTGGCCACGCGGGGTATGGCGGAGGCGACGCGGGTCGGGTTGGCGCGCGGCGGTACGGCCCGGACGTTCGCCGGGCTGGCGGGCTTCGGTGACCTGCTCGCCGCGACGGCCGACGACGGCCGCCCCGAGCTCGCGCTGGGCCGGGCGCTCGCGGAGGGCGAACCCCTGCAGACCGCTGCACAGCGCCTTGGCGCCTACGTCGAAGGCGTTCGAATCGCCGAGCAGGTGCAGGCCTACGGCGAGCGAGCCCGGGTCGAGACCCCGATCGCCGCGGCGATGGCCAAGCTGGTGTCCGGTGAAGTCGGTCGCGAAGAGGCAGTCGCCGCCCTGATGCGTCGGCCCGCTGGCGGCGAATGAACGAACGCCCCGGTCCGCGCGAAGCGGCCGGGGCGTCTGCCTGCCCACGGCAGTTGGCTAGCGGATGAAAATGCTGCCGCCGAACCAGGGGAACCATCCCTCGTCCTGCGAGCCCTCTTCGCCCCAGCCGATGCGGAAGCCATCGGTCGCCGAGACGGAGAAGATCGTCTCGTTGGCGGGGAAGGGCACCAGGTCGGCGGTGGTGTCCACGTTGACGCCCTGCGCCGCGAAGCTCGTCACCGGTCCGTCCGCGTCGGCGGCTCCGAAGGAGATGTCGCCGTGGGTGCCGGCGTGGCACAGGTTCCAGTCGCTCTGCACAAAGCTGTTCGGGTCGATGTCCGAGGTGTTGCCGGGGCCCGAGCCGAAGGCCTGCGCCTCGTAGTCCGACAAGTAGAACGCCTCGAACGTGGGCGCGAACGTGAACGAGTAGTGGTAGGTGTGCTCCTGCCCGCCCTCGTCTTGGGTGAAGGGCCGGCATGCTTCGTCGACGCCTTCAGTCGCAGCGGGCTCAACGGCGACGATGGTGCCGGTCAGCGACTGCGCGATGCAGGGCGTGATCTCGGTCCATCCACCACCGTCGGTGGTCATGTCGCAGTTGGTCGTGAAGGGCGCGACGCCACCGGGGCCATCGGGGTCGATCTCGTAGGGCCCGTCGGCGGCTGCCGGGTCGGCGGTGAGAATCGCCAGGCACGAGACCGGGATGGCCTCGCAGGTGTCGACGTCGCAGTTGCCCGAGATGCAGTCGTCATCGCCCTCGCATCCCTCGCCGTTGTCGCAGGGGCCACACGAGCCGCCGCAGTCCACGTCGGTCTCGTCGCCGTTTTGGACCATGTCGTCGCAGGCCGGAGCCGAACAGGTCCCGTCGTCGGCACACACGCCCGAGGCACAATCGCCGCCATTGTTGCAGGTGTCGCCGTCGTCGCAGGCCGGGCACGAGCCGCCGCAGTCGACGTCGGACTCGTCGCCGTTTTGGACCATGTCCATGCAGGACGGGGCGACGCAGGTCCCGTCCTTGCCGCACACGCCCGAGGCGCAGTCGGTCCCGTCGCTGCACGTACCGCCGTCGTCGCACGGACCACACGAACCGCCGCAGTCGACGTCGGTCTCGTCGCCGTTTTGGACCATGTCCATGCAGGACGGGGCGACGCACATGCCGGCGTCGTCGCAGACGCCCGAGGCACAGTCGGATCCGTCGCTGCACATGCCGCCGTCGTCGCACGGGCCACAGGAGCCGCCACAGTCGACATCGGACTCGTCGCCGTTTTGGACCATGTCGTCGCAAGACGGCGCGACGCAGGTACCGTCTTTGCCGCATACGCCCGACGCGCAGTCCGTGGGCTCGTTGCAGGAGCCTCCGTCGTCACACGGGGTGTCACAGACGCCACCGCAGTCGACGTCGGCCTCGCCGTCATCGAGGCGATCGTTCGCGCAGGTGTCTCCGCCGGAGTCGGTGTCCGAGTCGGTGTCCGAATCGGAATCGGAGTCGGTGTCGGATTCGGAGTCGGTGTCCGAAGCCGAGCCGGAGTCCGTGTCGGAGCCGGAGTCCGTGTCGGAGCCGGCGCTGTCGGTGTCCGTGTCGGAGCCGCCGTTGGAGTCGCTGTCCGAGGCGCCGCCGCTGTCCGTGTCGTTGCCACCACTCTCGGTGTCGACCGGAATGGGCGGGCCGCCGGAGCTGCCGTCATCGCCGTCGCTGCTGGAGACCGCCGCGCACTCCGATGACTGCTCCTGCGCGAATCCATCGTCTTCGCACGTCCCCGAGCAGCCGGAGGCCAGCCCCGCGAGGAGTGCCGTGCAACCGATCAGTGTTCCCGTCCGCAATGCCATGGGCTCACGTCATTTCAAGATCGTTGCCAACCGGCCGATGGTGGGTCGAAGGTCGGTCCATCGGGGGGTTGGCCGACCGGAAACGCCAATCGAGACGGCGCATGGGGCATTCTGCCCCGCCGAGAATTGTCGATCTGGGACGGAAACGGGACGCGATGGGGCCGCGCAACCCCCAATACCTGTCGTCAGCCGGCGAACTCGGCGTCGTCGCCATCGAACACGCGCGGCGTCCGAAACGCCTGGACCTCGCCCTTTGTCGCCGCCGACTCCGAGTCGTAGGCCTCGAACACCACGGCGTCGAAGCGCTTCGCCAGCTCGGGGTACTGCATGTTCACATACCCGACGAGCGCGTCCGCCTCGGACTCCAGGGCTTCTTTGATGAGGCCGGTGGGGGTCACGTACTCGACCACGAAGGAGAGGTCGCTCTGCGTTGCGGTGATCGAAAACCCCTGCACGTCGTAGCGGCGGCCGCCCACCTCCCAGACGCCGAGCGCCTGCTGGAACTCGCGGCTGTTGGTGACCGCGTCGAGCTTTTCGGCAATGTCGAGGCCGCGGTGAAGCCTCACCGAACCCCCACGCTGCGCGAGCTTGTCGGCGATGCCGAGCACGAGATAGGCTTCGACGACGCGTCGCTGCGACACGTACGCATCGGCGAGGGATTCGTAGTCGCTTGCGTCGGAGCCTCGGTACGTCGCCAGCCCGACGTGAACGCCCAAGACCTTCCACGCGCCCTTGTGCCGGCGTAGCTGCACGGTCGTCGCGAAGCCGAACGGGTCGCCGCCCGAGAGCAGCGTCACCACGGCGACGTTCTCGTTGCCCGCGTTGGTCAGCAGGGCCAGGCGCTGCGGGTCGTTCTCTTCGCCGCACTGCACGCGGGTCAACGCGGTCACGCCGCCCTGCACGTCGACGACGTAGCTGTGGGCCAGCGCCGTCTTCTCGCCGCCGCTGCGTAGCCTGCGGTGCATCGACTCGAGGGCCTCCTTGAACGCGTCGCGCTGGTCGTCCCGCTGCGCTTGAGGATGCAGCGAGTCCCAGACGGCATCGATGTCGCCTTTGCGCAGCGTCCCGAACACCTCGAGCGCGGCTGCGTTGAGGTCGTCTCGCACCTTGGAGTCGAGCTTCGATGCCGGGGCGCATGCCACGGCGATGGCGTCCGGCTGCGGCGTGGATGCATCGGGTGCGGCCTCCTTCGACGCATCGTCGTCGGTGGAGCATGCAGCGAGGGACAGCGCGAGGGCGACGGCGAGCGACCGAAGCATCCGCGCCTTGTATCAACCGCGCGCGCCCGGTGCCACGGCGGTGCCGCCGAACGGGGTGCGCACCGCCCTCTGATACAGTCGAAGGCTCGTGTCGGACGTCGAACGCCTCGATCGCTACCGCTTGGTCACCTCGCGACGGCCCGGTGCACTGCACGCCGCCGCCCGGTTGGCCGGGGTTGGGGTCGATACGTTGGTGGGCCGGGCGCTGCGCGGGCTGTTCGTGCGCGGCGGCGTGCCGTACCTGGGCCCGCGGGAGCTCGAGCGCAGTCTCGACATGATGCAGCCGTACTGCGACCCCGCGATTCGGTCCGACCCCGACCGCATCTTCGCGCCGGCCACCGTGCCGTCCTTGCGTCAGGTTCGCGCCACGCCGCTGCGGACGGGGACCCACGTCCACGCGGTCTTTCCCACGCCCTACCGCCCGGTTCACGGCGTCTTCGGGGGCCAGTGGCGGCGGTACGACAACGTCGACACGGCCCACCTCTTCGCGTGGAGGCATCATCGTCCCGCGCCGCTGTCGATGCTGCTCGTCCACGGCTGGGGCGTCGGTGCCAAGCGGCTGCACGAGTCGGAGTTCGGCGTGGACTACTTCCACCGCGTGCTCGGGCTCGACGTCTACTACTACGTGCTGCCGTATCACTGGGTTCGAAAGCCGAGCGCGGCCACGTTCTCGGGCGAGCTCTTCCCCTCGGGCAACTTGATGCGGACGAACGAAGGCTTCGTTCAGACCATTCAGGAGCTCCGCGCGATCATCACGATGATCAAGCAGCGCAACCCCGTCCCGCTGGGCGTCATGGGGTCGAGCCTAGGCGGCTACACCAGCGCGCTGCTCAGCTCCGTCGACGACCGGCTCGCGTTCGCGGTCCCCGTGCTGCCGATGGGGTCGCTCGCGGAGCTGTTCTGGGATCAGGGCGACGATGATCCGATCCGGCAGACGGTCGAGAGCGTCGGCATGACCCGCGCGCGGCTGCAGGACGCGTGGGCGTTGCATGAGCCGCTCAACTACGCCCCGAAGGTGCCGCAGGCGGCGCGGATGATCGTCAGCGCGACGGGCGACATGCTGGTGCCGCCGAGCCACACCGAGTCGCTGTGGCGGCACTGGGGTCGGCCAGAGCACGTGCGCTTCGCCGGCGGACACATCCTTCAGGTGTATCGGCGCCACTACCACCTCCGCGTCGCGCAGCGCTTGGTGGCGGCCGGGCTGCTCGACGCCGAGCGCGTGCAGCGGGCGCACCCGCGATGGTCGCTGCCCGAGCGCGCGCAGTGCGCGTGACTCGCGCTGGACGGTCGGCGTGACAGAATGTCACCCGCCGGCCGACGGGGTGACAAACCGACGTCAGGGCGACAAGAACACGCCTCCAAGATCCTGAGATCACGAGCCAAAGCCAGGGCTCGTTTCTTGCGAGGGTAGGGGGCGAGCCTGCCTGAGGAGACCGCCGCGATGTCCACGAATCTGCCCGCCAGTCCCACCGTCCTCGTCGTCGACGACGAGGCCAGCATTCTCGAGGCCCTCAGCAAGGTGCTCGCGAAGGAGGGGCTGACCGTCGTTACCGCGAAGAACGGGCGCGAGGCGCTCGACGTGGTCCGCACCCGGCCCATCCACGTGATGATCACCGATCTGCGCATGCCCGGCATGGGCGGCGACGACCTGCTCAAGGCGGTCAAGGCGGTCACGCCCGAGGTCGAGGTCATTCTGATGACCGCGTACGGCACCGTGGAGGTGGCGGTCGAGGCGATGAAGCGCGGTGCGTACGACTTCATCTCCAAGCCGCTGAAGCGGGCTGCGGTGGTCGCGACCGTGCGAAAGGCCTTCGACAAGGTCGCGCTGATGGCCGAGAACCGCGAGCTGCGGGCCCAGCTTGAGGACAAGCGCAGCCGCGAGATCGTCGGTCACTCGCAGGTGCTTCGGGCCACGCTCGAGATGGCCGAGCAGGCGGCCAACTCCTCCGCCACCGTGCTGCTTCTCGGCGAGAGCGGCACCGGCAAGGAGCTGATGGCGCGTCACATCCACGCGCACAGTCCCCGGGTGAACAACACGTTCGTGCCGGTCAACTGCGCGGCGCTTCCCGAGACCATCCTCGAGTCGGAGCTGTTCGGTCACGAGAAGGGCGCGTTCACCGGCGCGGTTCGCAGCCGTGATGGTCGCTTCAAAGAGGCGTCCGACGGCACGCTCTTCCTCGACGAGATCGCGGAGATTTCTCCCACGGTGCAGGTCAAGCTGCTGCGCGCCCTGCAGGAAGGCGAGATCGAGCCGGTGGGGGGCCAGCGGGCCAAGGTCGACTTTCGGCTGGTGTGCGCAACCAACCGAGACCTCTCCGAAGAGGTGAAGCAAGGCGGGTTCCGCGAGGATCTCTTCTATCGTATCAACGTCATCCCCATTCGCATCCCGCCGCTGCGCGATCGCGCCGAAGACATTCCCCTGCTCGCCGACCACTTCCTGCGGATGTACGCCACCAAGCACCAGAAGCCCGCGCACGGATTCGCCGATGAAGCGATGCACGTGATGTCGAACTACGCGTGGCCGGGCAACGTTCGCGAGCTCGAGAACGCGGTGGAGCGGGCGGTGGTGCTGTGCCGTGGCGACCGCGTACTTGCGACGGACCTTCCGCCCGAGCTGCGAGACCCCGGCGCGGGACAGGGCCGGCAGATCACGTTCTCGGTCGGCAGCCCGCTCGCCGAGATGGAGCGCCGGATGATTTCCGAGACGCTCAAGTTCACCCGCGGCGACAAGCGCTTGGCCGCCGACCTGCTCGGCATCGCGACGCGCACCATCTACCGCAAGCTCGAGTCCGGCTTCGTCGCCGACCCGCATCGTGCCGGCGGTGCACCGGCGGTCCCCACGTCCACCTCCGACGCGGGCGAGTCCGACCCCGACGGCGTCTTCCACTAGCGAGCAAGCAGCCAGGAACCATTCATGGAAGCCCTGTTCAAGAAGTACTTCTGGGTGGTCCAGGGGATCGGCCTCGCGGTCATCGCCGGACTGGCGGCGAGTGCCGTCGTGACCCAGCTGGGCACGGCGTACGCGCTCGACGTCAGCACCGGTGACGACGAAGACGCCGGCGAGACCGACGGCGAAGGCGACGAGGACGGCGACGACGCGGCGAGCAAGAAGAAGCGCAAGAGCAAGAGCTTCGGCTCGAGCGCCTTCAACCAGGCCTCTTCGCTGGCGTCGACCAAGCGCAAGACCGCCGAGGACGTGCAGAAGCACAACGTCTTCTGCCCAACCTGCGTGCCCGTCACCGCCGAGGCCACGGCCACCGAAACGCCGGTCGACCTCGGTCGCCCCGACGGCATCCAGCCCGGCGAGGTGAAGTCCTCGCTCGCGCTGCAGCTGATGGCGACGATGGAGTCCACCGACCCGGACTTCTCGCTGGCCACCATCTACGACGCCGACGCGGCCGTGACGGGTGCATACCGCCGCGGCGACGCCATCCGCAGCGGCGTCATCATCGTCGGTGTCGACACCGGCCTCGTTCACCTTCGCAACGGCGCGTCGCTCGAGTACCTCTCGATCGACGATGAGGCGGCACCGCCTGCCCGCGCCTCGTCCACGACGACGAAGAAGAAGGACGAGGACAAGCCGAAGAAGAAGAGCAAGTACGCCATCGATGGTGCTGACGAGGCGATCAACTGCCCCGACGAAAACACCTGCGTGGTCGACCGCGCGTTCGTCGAGCAGCTCATGGCCAACCCTGCGATGCTGGCCAAGCAGGCCCGCATCGTCCCGTCGCAGCGCGACGGTGAGACCCAGGGCTTCAAGTTCTACGGAATCCGCCGCGGCAGCCTGCCCAAACTGCTCGGCCTGAAGAACGGCGACATGCTCACCGAAGTCAACGGTGAGGAGATTCGCTCCGTCGACAAGGCGATGGCCTTGGCGATGAAGCTTCGCCGCGCAAGCAACCTCTCCGTAACGCTCGTGCGCAAGGGCAAGACGATGACCAAGGAGATTCAGATCCAATGACCACGCGACGCCTTTTCCCGGTGGCGGCTTCGGCCGTCGCTGCGCTCGCGTTGGGGATGCCTATCGTCCCCTCGGCGGCTGCAGCCCCCCCTGCAACGCGCGCTCCGGCGGTGCGGCCCTCGGCTGCACCGACTGCACCCAGCCCTACGACCCGGAGCGCGGCACCTCCCGGAGGCACGGCCGCGCTCGGTTCGCCCGCAGCCGCTGCCGGCGGCGCGGAACTCTCCGGTGACGAAGGCGGCGCGCTCGGCCGAAACTCCTGCCGCAAGCAGCCGCGGGGCGCCAAGTTCCGCATCACCCTGCCCGAAGAGGCGGAGCTGAAGGACCTCGTCAACTGGATGATGTCCATCAGCTGCCAGAAGTTCATCTGGGACCCTAAGGTCCGCGGCGGCAAGGTCACCATCCTCTCGCCCGAGCCGGTCACGGTCGACGAGGCCTACGCGGCCTTCTACGCGGCCCTCCAGACGATGGGTCTCACGGTCGAGCCTTCGGGGCGCTACTTCAAGATCGTCGAGAGCAGCGACGCCAAGTCCAAGACGCTGCCGGTGTACGGCCCCAGCGGCCGCGCGCCCTCGAACGACCGCTTCGTCACCCAGCTGATTCGCCCCGCGAGCGGCAACACGGCCGACATCGTTCAGGTCCTCAACAACCTCAAGTCCAAGCAGGGCTCGGTCGACGTCGCAGGAGAGCTCATCATCCTCACGGACACCGGCAGCTCGGTGCGGCGGCTGATGAAGATCATCCGCGAGGTCGATGACCCGGAGATGGAAGACGCGGAGAAGATCTTCTTCTTCCAGCTCCAAGCGGCCGATCCCCAAGAGACCGCGGAGACCATCCGCGAAATCTTCGGTGAGAAGGACGCTGGCAAGAAGAACAAGAAGAACGCCGGCTCCGACAAGTCGGGCGCCGCGTTCTCGCGGGTGGTCGTCGACGAGCGAACCGGGACCCTCATCGTGGTCGCGCCCAAGGACGACTACGAGGTCATCCGCCGGCTCATCGAGCGGCTCGACGTGCCGCTGGCCGGCGGCGGCGGGCGCATTCACGTCTACAAGCTCCGCAACGGCGATCCCGAAGAGATCGCCAACGTGCTCACGCAGCTGGGCACCGGTGCGAAGGCGGCGGCGGGCAACAACCGCGGCGGCAACCGGAACAACAACAAGAACAACGCCAACAAGGCCCCGGCAGCCGGCGGCGCGACGGCGGAGCTGTTCTCCGGAGACATCAAGGTCACCGCGGACATGGCGACGCGCTCGCTCGTCATCTTGGCGTCCACGTCGGACTTCAAGGCGCTCAAGCCGGTCATCGAAGAACTCGACGCGCCGCGCAAGCAGGTCTACATCGAGGTGTACCTGCTCGAGCTGGTCGCCAACGACACCATCGGCGGCGGCGCGGGTGCCCACTTCGGCAGCCCGGTCAGCACGGGCGAGGGCGACGGCATCGGCTTCGTGTCGAGTACCCCGACGTCGGACCAGAGCAGCATCGTGCTCAGCCCGGCGGTGCTCTCGGGCTTGGCGGCAGGCGTCATCGGCCCACAGGTGCCCAACAGCTCCGCGCTGCTCGGCACCTCCACTGACATCCCGGCCTTCGGCGTCGTGATTCAGGCGCTTCACCAGCTCAGCGAGGTCAACTTCGTCGCCGAGCCGCACCTGTACACGGCCGACAACCACGAGGCGTCGATCGAGGTCGGCCGCAACGTGCCGACCCAGGGCGCCATCGGCGTGGCGGGCGGTGGCGCGCAGGGCCTCGGTCTGCCGACCGTCTCCGTTCAGCGCCAGGACGTGACCCTCAACGTGAAGGTCACGCCGCACGTCAACGATGGCGAGCAGCTCACGCTCGACATCGAGATGGAGAACAACGACATCGAGAGCATCGACGAGCAGCTGGGTGTCACCACCACCAAGCGCCGCATCAAGCTCGAGCAGGTCGTTGCCCGCGACGACCAGCCGGTCGTGCTCGGAGGCCTCATGCAGGAGGTCGAGCGCAACAGCACGTCACAGGTCCCCGGCCTGGGGCAGATTCCGCTGCTGGGCTGGCTGTTCAAGTCCAAGACGCGCGAGCGCGTGAAGGTGAACCTGATGATGGTCATGGTTCCGCACATCCTCGAGACGCCCGACGACGTGCGCCGGATCCACGAGCGCCGCATGAAGGAGCGCCTCGACTTCCTCGAGCGTCAGACCTCGTTCAAGCGTCGCGACCTCGAGACCAACATCAACTACCGCAAGAAGTCGGGCCTGCTCTCGGCCGTGAACGCCGAGGCGATTCGGATGTCCGAAGAGGACGTCTTCCGTCAGCAGGCCGAGCTCGAGCTGCAGCAGACCGAGATCACCGGCGAGCTGGGCCTTTCGCCGAGCTTCGCGGGCGAGGCTGCGGCGGAGCCGACGCCCACCACGACGGCGCTGAACCCGGCCACGTCGACGACGCGGCCGAGCACCAGCACCAGCGGCACCAAGAAGAAGAAAAAGAAGAAGAAGAACAACCGCAACCCCAAGTAGGACGGTTCGAAGCATGGCCACCGAAGTCGCACAACCCATCGCCGCGCCCCTTCTCCCGGCGCAGTCGCTCCGGCCCGATGCTCGGCCGATCGGCGAGCTGCTCGTGGAAGCCGGCGTCGTCACGCCCGAGCAACTCGCCGAGGCGCTGGCGGTGCAGCACCTCGAAGACGAGCGCGTGGGCGAGACGCTGGTGCGGCTCAAGCACGCGAGCGGGTGGCAGGTGTGCCAGGCGCTGGGGCGGCAGTTCGGCATGCCCTGCCTGGAGCGCATGAAGCACGACGACGTGCAGGACGAACTCGTCGAGTCGCTGAGCATCGGCTACTCGCGCGACAACATGCTCATCCCCATCAAGCACGATGAGGAGATGGCCACCCTGCACGTGCTGGCGGCCGACCCGCACAAGCTGCTCGACCTCGACGACCTCGCGCGGGTCTATGACGCCGAGGTCGAGGTCACGCTGATGCCCGCGGCCGAGGTGGTCGCGCTCATCAACGACGTCTACTCCAAGCGCGCCAAAGACGTCGACCTCGAGAAGAAGGAAGAGGCGTTCGACGAGGAGGACGAAGACCTCCTGCACGCCTCGGCCGAAGACGCGCCCATCATTCGGTTCGTCAACAGCCTCATCTTCAACGCCAGCAAAGAGAAGGCTTCCGACATTCACATCGAGCCGGGCGACAAAGAGGTCGTGGTGCGCAACCGGGTCGACGGCGTCCTGCACGAAGTGCGGCGCGCTCCCAAGGCGCACCTGCCCTCGATCATCGCGCGCGTGAAGATCATGAGCGGCCTGAACATCGCCGAGAAGCGGCTGCCGCAAGACGGCCGGATTCGGCGAAAGATCGCGGGCAAAGAGGTCGACATGCGGGTTGCGACCGCGCCGACCTCCAACGGCGAGCGCGTCACGATTCGTCTGCTCGACAAGAGCGCAATGGCGCTGAGCCTCAAGGTCATCGGTCTGGCCGCCGACCACCTGCACACCATCGACGAGACGATTCACCGCCCGCACGGAATCTTCCTCGTCACGGGCCCGACCGGTTCCGGTAAGACGACCACGCTCTACTCGGCGCTGTCGGCCATCAACCGACCCGACCTCAACATCCTCACGGTCGAAGACCCCGTCGAATTCCAGCTGCCGGGCATCAGCCAGGTTCAGATCAACCCGAAGATCGACCTGACGTTCGCAAGCGGCCTGCGCTCGTTCCTGCGTCACGACCCCGACGTCATCATGGTCGGCGAGATTCGGGACAAGGAAACCGCTGAGATCGCGATTCAGGCGTCGCTCACCGGTCACTTCGTGCTCAGCACGATTCACACCAACGACGCGGCCACGGGCATCACGCGTTTGGTCGACATGGGCGTGCAGCCGTTCTTGGTGGCGTCCTCGCTGGTGGCTCTGCAGGCCCAGCGCCTCGTGCGTCGGGTCTGCCCGTCGTGTTGCAAGCCGGTCAAGCCGATGCGCGACGAGCTTCGCAACCTCGGCGTCGACCCCGACAAGTTCTTCGACCACGGCGGCGTGGAGTCGCTGCGCGTTCCGGTCCGCGACGGCGAGGGCAACCTCGTGCCGCTTCAGCCCATGAAGAAGTACGCGCTGCCGCCTCCGGGCCACGTCTGGGAGGCCACCGGGTGCGAGGAGTGCAACCACCAGGGCTACACCGGTCGTACGGGCGTGTACGAGGTTCTCGACATCAGCGAAGAGGTTCGTCGTCTCGCGATTCGCAACGCCGACGCCTCGGAGATCAAGCGCTGCGCGATCGAGCAGGGCATGCGAACCCTTCGGGACGATGGCGCACACAAAGTATTGTGCGGCACGACCACCATCGATGAGGTCATGCGCGTCACCTCGGAGGAGAGCTGATCGATGCCGGCGTACGAGTACACGGGGCTGAACGCCAAGGGGAAGAACACCAAGGGTGTGGTCAGCGCGGACAACGTGGCTGCGCTCAAGGCTGCCCTTCGGCGTGAAGGCGTGTACCTGACGTCGGTCAAAGAAACCTCTTCGTCGGGCGGTGGAGGTTCGGCGGCGGCCGCCGGTGGCTCGCGCGAGGTCGACCTCAGTCGCTTCGTCGACCGCGTCACGCCGAAGATGGTCGCGCAGGTGACCCGCCTGCTCGGCACGCTGCTGGGCTCGGGCGTCACGCTGCCCGAGTCGCTGCGGGCGCTGACCGATCAGGTCGAGAGCCAGCGGTTCAAAGGCATCCTCTCGAGCATCTCCGAGCAGGTGAACCAGGGCAGCTCGCTCGGCGACGCCATGGGCGAGTACCCCAAGGTATTCCCCAAGCTCTACACGAACATGATCCGGGCCGGCGAGGCGTCGGGCTCGCTCGAGACGGTGCTGCACCGTCTCGCGGAGTTCATGGAGAAGGAACTCGAGATTCGCTCCAAGGTGAACTCGGCGATGTTCTACCCGGTGTTGCTCGCCTTCTTGGGCGTGGTGCTGGTCATCGTGCTGATGGTCGCCATCGTGCCGAAGCTGACTGGCATGTTCGACAGCATGAGCGCCGAGCTTCCGTGGAACACGCGGCTGCTCATCTGGATGAGCGACATGATGAGCTCGTACTGGTACCTGCTGCTGCTCGGTGCCGGCTTCTGCGTCTGGGCGTTCCGAAAGTGGCGGGCGACCGAGTCCGGGCGGCAGCGTGGCGACGCCATCTTGCTCAAGGTGCCGGTGCTCGGCGACCTCGTCCGCAAGGTCGCCATCTCTCGCTTCGCCCGCACGCTCGAGACGCTGCTCGCCTCGGGGGTGCAGCTGCTCGAGGCGCTGGAAATCGTGCGCACCCTGCTGGGCAACGCCGTCCTCGAGGACGTGGTCTCCGAGGCGCGAGACAACATCCGTGAGGGTGAAGGCATCGCGCCCGCGCTCAAGCAGAGCGGGCAGTTCCCCGCCCTGGTTACCCACATGATCGCGGTCGGTGAGCGCTCCGGGCAGCTCGAGCAGATGCTCGGCGACGTGGCCGACGCCTACGACCGTGAGACCAACACCACCATCGGCCGGTTCACCGCCCTGCTCGAGCCCATCATGATCGTGGTCATGGGCATCGGCGTCGGCTTCGTCGTTTTCTCGATCATGCGTCCGATCATGATGCTCACCGAAATGGCCGGGCAGTCCTGACGCAACCACCTTCGTTTCCCCTCAGCCCTACCTCAAGGAGTTCATCGTGAAGAAGCTACTCAGCCTCCAGCAAACCCTGCTCACCCGCAAGCTGCGCGCCCGTACCGCGCTCGCGAACCAGCGCGGCATGACGCTCATCGAGATCATGGTCGTGGTCGCGATCATCAGCCTCGTCCTCGGCGGCGTCGGCCTCATGGCCTTCAACTCGTTCAAGGACGCGCAGGTCGACACCGCGAAGAAGGACGTCGTCCAGATTCAGCAGGCGGTCGAGCTGTACATGACGCAGAAGCGCGGCAAGTGCCCCAAGACCCTGCAGGACCTCAAGGCCTCCGGCGTTGCGGCCAAGATCAGCAAGGACCCCTGGGGCAAGGACTACCAGATCAAGTGCCCCGGCGATAACACGACCGTCGACGTCATCTCCGCGGGTGTGGACGGTGAAGTCGGCACCGAGGACGACATCAACAACTACACCGACGAAGCCAGCGACGACGAAGCCAAGTAGGGCCGAACTCTCCTGAACCGAGCGCGACCGTCATGACGAACCCACGCCGCCACGCCCGCAGCCGCGGGATGACCATCATCGAGCTGCTGATCGTGCTCGCGATCTTCTCGCTGATGGTCGCGATGATCGCCGTGGGCTTCGGGACGACGCGTTCGGCCGAGGTGGTGCGCTCGGTGAACCAGCTGGGCAACGTGATTCGCTACGGCTACGACCGCGCGCGGGTCAACGGCACCTACCACCGCCTGCTGATCGACCTCGACAAGGGCACGTTCACCCTGCAGGAGGGCTCCGACCGGATGTACCTGCCGGCCACCGACCGCGACGGCAAGATCGTCGAGTTCGACCCGGCCAAGGCCGAGGAGCAGGCGGAGCGAGACCGTCGCGCCGAAGAGGCCTACAACCGCTCGATCCAGTCGCAGGTGCTCGGCGAGGGCGGCGACGGAGGCGGTAGCGGCGGCGAGGTCGGGGGCTACGACCCGTACCGCGCGCAAGAGAAACGCGTGCCTCGTCGCAAGCCGCCGCTGTTCGAGAGCTTCGAAGAGGAGAACGCGGTCAGCGGACTGGTCAAGCCGGTGAAGCTGCCAGACGGCGTCAAGGTCACCTACGTGCGGACCGCCGACGACGTGAAGGCCATCACCGAGGGCGAAGCGAACCTGTTCTTCTTCCCCCGCGGCACCACGCAGGCCTGCCACATCCTGCTCGAAGACGAAGAGAGCGACGCCGAGTGGACGATCAAGGTGGCGCCGCTGACCGGGCGGGTCACGATCGAAGACGGGCACGAGGAGCTCGTCGTCGAAGAGGTCGCCGACGAAGAGGCCGACGGCCTCGGTCGCAGCCGGTCCCGCCGCACGTTCTGAGTCCCACCGAGGTTTTCATTATGTCCAACGACCGCCACATCCAAGCCGCCAGGGCGCTGATTCGCGTCCGCAACGGCTATGGCCAGTCCGGCTTCACGCTGCTGGAAGTGCTCGTGGCGGTGGCGATTCTCTCCATCTCGCTCACCTCGCTGCTCACCTCGCAGATGAACGCGCTGCGAGCCACGCGCTATGCCCAGAGCATCACGGCGATGGCGTTCCTCGCCGAGTCGAAGCTGGTCGACATCGAGTTCCAGATCAAAGAGGAAGAGGACGGCTGGGGCGACAACGACAAGGAGTACGAGGGCGACTTCTCCGAAGAGGGCTGGCCCGACGTCACCTACAAGTGCGTCGCCGACATGATCGAGATGCCCGAGTACACCCAGCTCGCACGCCTGGCCGACGCCTCCGAAGAGGATGAGCCGGGCGTGGGCGGCGGCACGCTCGACGTGCAGGACGCCGGCGAGCAGGCGTTCGACAGCCTCGCGATGGTGTGGCCCATCGTCAAAGAGGCCGTCGAGCGCGCGATTCGCAAGTCGTACTGCACGGTGTACTGGACCGACGGCAAGATCGAGCGAGAGTTCCGCGTCGACACGTTCTGGACCGACCCGAGCAAGCTCGCCACGCTGCCCTCGCTCGGCGGCGAGCAGGGCGACGAGGAAGAGGGCGACGATGGCGACGGCGGTGCCGGAGACGGTCGCGGCGGCGGCGGCACCGCGCCGACCGGCGGTGGTCGTGGCGGAATCGGCGGCGGCGGTATCGGTGGGCCCGCGACACCGCCGTCACAGCGAGGTGGCCGATGAGGATGGCGCGCAGCCGCGGCATGACCCTCATCGAGGTCATGATCTCGTTCGCCGTGCTCGGCATGATCGTGGTGTCGGTCTGGAGCAGCTTCAACGGCACGCTCAAGGGCATCGAGATCACCGAGAAGCAGCAGCAGCGCTACTCGATCGTGCGCAACGGCCTGGCCCGGATGACCTCCGAGCTGACGATGGCGTACCTCTCGAAGAACCGCCCGCTCGACGACCAGCGCCACTTCACGCTGTTCGAGGGGCGCGACAACTTCGATACCGACAGCCTCACGTTCTCCTCGTTCTCGCACCTGCGCGTCCGCAAGGACGCCAACGAGAGCGACCAGACGGTGCTGCAGTACTTCGTCGAGAAGGACCCCGAAGACGGCAGCCGCACCCACCTCTACCGCCGCGAAGCCCGGCGCCTCACCGGCGACCTGCCCGAGGACATGGAGGAGTTCTGGCCCGCGTACATCGCCATCGAGGACGTCGTCACGTTCGACGTGAAGTTCTGGGACACCCAGCGCACCGAGTTCGTCGACGAGTGGCGCACCACGAAGATCGACATGCAGCCCGACCGGCTGCCCACGCGCGTGAAGATCACGCTCGGGGTCCGCGACTTCGACGGTGAGGTCGTCACGTTCACCTCGCAGGCCGTGATCATGATGCAGGAGGCGATCGACTTGGGGCAGGTAGCCAAATGAGCGACGCACGCAAGGACGTCACCGCGGAGCCGGTGGCCGAGGACGCTGCGCCGACCGCAGCCATGGCCGCGCAGCAGCAGCAGGTCAAGGGCCAGATGGGCATCGCCGTGCTGATGGTGCTGGTCTGCCTGGCGATGCTGGCTCCGTTCACGGCCAGCTTCAACTACCAGTCGCGGGTCGACTGGCAGTCGGCGATCAACGTGCGCGACGAGGTCGGCGCGCGGCAGGTGCAGCGTGGCGCCATGCAGCTCTCGCTGCTGCTGTTCGAAATCCAGCGGATGGTCTTCAACCAGAAGCAGTTCCGCGACTTCATGGGCAACTGGGACATCACCCAGGTCGCCCCGTACCTGATGTCGATCTTCGGCACGCAAGACGGCGCCGAAGGCATCGGTGCGCTCACGGGCTTCGACGCCAGCGCGCTGTCCGAGCTGGCCATCGAGGGCGGCTCGTTCGAATACCGGGTGTACGCCGAGAGCGGCAAGATCAACGTCAACTGCCTGGCCAACCAGGTCGCGGCCGGCAAGCGCAACAACCCGGCGGGACGCACCATCGAGACGCTCGAGGCGCTGATGTCCCCGACCATCTACGACCCGCTGTTCGAGGAGGAGAAGGCCGACGGCCAGTACTACTCCCGCGCCCAGATCATGCAGGCGATGGCGGACTACATCGACGACGACCGCCAGCGCTTCGACCTGGTCAAGCTGCGCTCGGCCAGCTCCGGCGAGCGCTACCGCTACACCGAGCTTCATGATCCCTATCAGGCTCGCGAGGGACGGCTGGACTCCATCGAGGAGCTGCACCTCGTCGAGGGCATCGACGACGACTGGATGGCCGCGTTCAGCCACGAGCTGACCACCTACGGCGAGTGCAAGGTGAACCTGAACTTCGCCTCGGCCGAACAGATCGCGCTGGTCATCCGGCACTCGGTCCAAAACCAGTTCCGGGACAAGGTCGAGGGCGAGAACTTCCTGCTCAAGGTGATGCCGCTGGCCAACTACGTGGTCGAGAGCCGCGAGTTCTCTCTGTTCAACGACCTCAAGGCTTTCAAAGAGCTGGTGGACAAGCCGGACCAGTTCATCAGCCCGCTCGCTGCGCTCGGCGGAGACGTCGAGGACAACCAGAACCTGCCGCGCATCCCCGAGGGGATCGGTGTCAACGAGCGACCACCCAGCGGCCAAGACAGCGACGAGGGATCCGGTGGCCTCATCGAGGTCGCGACGGTGAAGCCCGAGCGGACGTACACCATCGAAGTGATTACCCAGGTGGGTGCCGTGACCAAGCGGCTCACCGCCACCTACGACATGCAGTACGCCCGGTCCCAAACGCAGGGCAAGGGCGCGTGGCTGCACATCCGAGAGGACTAACCGCATGGCGCAGAAATTCGTCGGCATCGACCTGGGCACCCACCACATCAAAGTGGCGGTTGTGAACGCCGGATTCCGGGGCGTTCAGCTGGTCGACACGTTCGCCGAGCCCGTCGGGCCGGCACCGGTGGCGGTCGAGGGCGAAGAAGCCCCCGATCCGTTCGAACATCACCTCCGCACGCTGTTCACGGCGCTGCGCGCTCGCGGCCTGCTCGGCCAGACCACGTCGGTGTGCCTGCCTTCGGGCGACGTCAGCTACCGGATCCTGACGTTCCCGTTCAGCGACGAGCGTCGCATCGCGCAGGCGGTGGGCTTCGAGGCCGAGGGGCAGTTCCCGCGGCCCATCGACGACCTCGTGTACGGCCACATCGTCGTGCCCTCGGCCGATGGCGGTGGTCGGGCCCTCGTCGCGGCGGCCCCCAAAGACCGCGTCAACATGATGCACGGCACCTTCCGGCGCACCGCGTCGGACGTCAAGGCCGTGACCACCTCGGCGGTCGCGCTGGCGGCGATCGGGCGCGTGAGCCTGCCGCAGCCCAGCCCGCAGATGGCCGAGGAGGGCCGCAAGCCCTGCGTGCTCTACGTCGACCTGGGCCACAAGCACACCCAGTTCGTGGCGATGGGGCCCAAAGGGCCGCTGGCGATTCGCTCCACGCGGCGCGGCGGTCGACAGCTCACCGCGGCGATCGGGCGCGCGTTCAACCTGTCCACGGCGGACGCCGAGGCGGCCAAGCACGCCGACGCCTTCCTGCCGCATCGCGGTGTCGCCGGCATGTCCGAAGCCCAGCTCGCTGCGGGTGCGGTCGTGGCCAAAGCGTTCGAGCCGATCCTTCGCGAGCTCGAGCACACGCGGCTGTGGCTGCGCTCGACCTACCACCTCGAGGTGGCCAAGGTGGTGCTGCTCGGCGGCGGGGCCGAGCTCAAGGGCGTGCGCGAGTACGTCGGTGAGCACACCGGGCTGCCGGTGGGAGACTTCAAGCCGGTCGCGCCGGGGCTCAAGGTCGAGCCCAGCGCCGCGCGGGCGGGGCTGTCCGGCTTTGCGGGCGCCATCGGAGCGGCCTACGGCGCCGCACGCCGGCCCTTGCTGCAGCTCCGCGACGCCGACGGTGGCGACGCCGAAGGCAGCTGGATGCAGGAGAAGATGGCCAGCCTCGTCGCGATCGGCGTGGCGGTGATGGCCTTCGGTGCGCTCGACACCATCGCGCGCGTGAAGGCTGCCGACGCCCAGCTGCTGGCCTATGAACAAGAGCTCGAGACCGCCACGACCGAGGCGTTCGGAGAGGCCGTCTCGGCAAGCGCCGTATCCGCCACGCTCGACAGCGCGGAGGGGGCCGACCTGACGAGCCTGGTGCCCGAGCGCGGCGCACTCGAGACGCTGGCGATGATCGTCAAGGCGTCGACGCCCAGCGACCTGGGAAGCGCGCCTCCGCCGGGTGCCGTGCCGCCTGCCGTCCCTGGCGGGCTGCCGGGGGAGCCTCCCGGTTCGGGCGCGAACGCCATGGTGCCGGGCGTGGGCGGGGCTGCCGAGCCGCTGCTCGGTCCCGACGGCAAGCCGATCGATCCCGCCGCCGCGGAGCCCAAGCCGATCGGGCCCATTCCTGCCGACGCAGGCATCGTGCTGGTCGACGACCTCACGCTGTCGCTGGTCGACATTCGCGAGCTGAAGATCGAAATCAAGGCGGGGGCGAACACCTCCTCCGCGCAGGACCGACTCGCCACCAAGCTCTCGGAGCTGGGCTGCGTGTCGAACGTCTCCAAGGGCAAGGTCCGCGGTGAAGCCCGCAAGACCTTCCAGATGGAGATGGACAACAAGTGCTTCTACAAGAAGGCGTCCTCCGACGAGGAAGAGGGCGGCGACGAGGAGACCGAGGAGGCGGAGGAGTAGCCGATGGCCAACGCAGCCGCACCCAAAGCCGGATTCATGGCCAACCTGTCCGCCCGCGAGCGGACCCTGGTCATGGCCCTGATTCTGACCTTCTTCGTGATGGGCACCCTGGTGCTCTTCTACCTGCGCAGCCAGACGCTCCGCGAGACGCAGGCGTCGATCGACGCCAACCAGGCGGCGCTGCAGGCCGTGTATACGCGCGGCGCGGTCTACAAGGACCGGCTCGAGGCGAAGGAGAAGCGCGAGAAGAACATCCCGACCACGCAGGTTCAGTTCCTGACGCTGGTCGAGGCCGCGCAGGCGGGCATCGAGGGCCTCACGGTCTCCGACCAGGAGGAAACCGCCCCGCTCGCGCTCGAGGACGGGCTGGTGAAGCGCTCGTTCAAGTTCAAGCTGCGCAGCGTGACGCTGGAGCAGGCGATGAAGTTCCTGACCACGCTCGAGAGTGAGCCGGGGCGCATCATCTTGACCGAGCAGCTCTCGGTTCGTTCGCCGTCATCGGCGGAAGACCGGCTCAACCTCGACGTCGTCATCGCCACGTGGGAGCGCGAAGGCGACGACGACGAGGCCGACGACGAGGACGGGGAGGAGTAGATCATGGACGCCACCCTCAATCAGTCGGACCTGTCGATCACGCGCGGCCAGATTCCCCCCGACGCTCCACCGGCACCGGTCCGCAAGCGCAACTGGGGTCGCACCATTCGGCGCGTCCTGGGCTGGGGCTCGCTTGGCCTGTTCTTCTTCCTGCTCTTCGCCTGGATCGCGCTGCCGACCAAGGCCATTGCCTGGCGCATCGGTCACGAGGCGAAGAAGGCCGGGTACGTCGTCGAGGTCGAAGACGTGTCGGTGATGCCGTGGGGCACGGTCACGCTCGAAGAGGTCCTGTGGACCTACGAGCCCAGCCGGCCCGACACGCCGCCGCAGCAGTACTACATGGAGGAGGTCGACATCTCGATCAGCCTGCTGTCGCTGCTGGCGGGCACGGTCGACGTCGAGGTCGAAACCGAGCGCGAAGAGGGCACCATCTACGCCCGCTACGTGCAGGGATCGAGCGACACCACCGTCGAGGTCAACATCGACGGCCTGCCGCTGGACGACGTGCCCAAGGCTGCGCAGGCGCTCAACGTGCCGATGGAGGGGCTGCTCAACCTCAAGGCCGACATCACCGCGCCGGGCGGCAAGTTCGCCAAGGCCGAAGGCCTGATCACGATCGCGTGCTCGGCCTGTCGGGCGGGCGACGGTGACTCGAAGCTGTACGTCCCCGGCGGCAGCAAGGCCCTGCAAGACGGCCTGACCGTGCCCGAGGTCGACTTCGGCACGCTGACGGGACAGCTCAAGGTCGAGAAGGGCACCGCGAAGATCGAGGAGCCCATCGCGACCGAGAGCGAAGACCTGAACATGTCGCTGACGGGGCGGCTGAAGCTCAAGGATCCGTTCCAGACTTCGCGCTTCAAGATGCTGCTCAAGCTCGAGCTGACCGAGGCGTTCCTCAAGCGCAGCGAGCGAGTGGCGCTGATGTATCGAGGCGCGAGCGCGAAGGCGAAGCTCGACCCGCCCGAGCGCGGGCTCGGGTTCCGACTCGAGGGCCCCGTGTCGCGTCCGAAGTTCCGCGGCGTGAAGACCAAGTCCACCGCCGAGACGCTGGCCGAGCGCCGCAAGAAGCGACGTGCAAAGGACCGCAAGCGAGCCAGCCGCCGCAAGAAGACCAAGAAAAAGACGCCCGCCAAGAAGACCGACGACAAGTCCAAGGACGACAAGGACGACAAGGACGACGACAAGTCCAAAGACGACGACGCGCCGAACTTGAACATCAAGCCGCTCGACGACGACAAGGCCGAAGGACGCGACGAGGGCGACGACAAGCGCCCCGCGCTTCCGCCTCCGGAGGACGATGACGTCGAGGTCTTCGACCCCAACAACGCACCTGCCGGCGAAGGCGAAGGGGGCGAAGGCGGCGCGGTCGACGATGGCCAAGGGGACGAAGCCCAGGGCGACGAAGCGCAAGGCGACGAAGCCCAGGGCGACGAAGGCGGCCAGGGCGATGATGGCCAAGGCGACGGCGGGCAAGGCCAAGGCGACGGCGGCAACCAGGGCGGCAGCGGCGGTCAGCAGCAGTAGGCTCAGTCCGCCCAGTACGCGACGACCCCGTCCACGACCGTGCCCCGCACCGCTGCTTCACGCAGGGCTGCGGGGTTCGCTTCGTCCAGGGGGGCCGCGAAACACGTCAGGTCCGCGCGATAGCCCGGGGCCAGCCGCCCAACGTGTGCCTCGCGGTGGGCCGCGTACGCAGCTTCGTAGCTGAACGAGCGCAGCGCCTGCTCCAGGCTCACGCGCTGGTCCGGCAGCCATCCGCCGGAGGGCTGGCCGGCCGCGTCTTGTCGCGTGACGGCGGCGTACAGGCCGTGCGTCACGTCGGCGAGCTCGACGGGGAAGTCGCTGCCGAACGCCAGGTGCGCGCCGGCCTCGAGGTACCGCTGCCACGCGTACGCGCCGGCGAGGCGGTCGGTGCCCAACCGCTCGGCCGCCCACGGCATGTCCGAGGTGGCGTGCGTGGGCTGCATGGACGCGATGACCCCGAGGTCGGCGAAGCGGACGATGTCCACGGGGTCGACGATCTGGCAGTGCTCGACCCGGGGGCGAGGGTCGGTGCGGGCGGCGTACGGCAGCCCGGCTTCGTAGGCGTCGAGCACCGCGCGGTTGGCTGCGTCGCCGATCGCATGCGTGGCCACCTGCCAGCCCCCGCGCATGGCTTGCTTCACCACGCGCCGAAGCCCGGGGATGTCGTGCTGCATCAAGCCGGTGTGGTCGTGGCGGTCTGCGTAGGGCGCAAGCAGGGCGGCGCCGCGGCTGCCGAGCGCACCGTCGGCGTACACCTTCACGCCCGCCAGCGTGTAGCGGGCGTCGGCGCGAATGGGGTCGGGCGCCTGGTCGAGCAGGTCGCGGACGAACCAGCCTTCGGCCGCGTACGCGTGCACGCGCACCCGCAAGCCGTCGGTGTCCGAGGCCAGCGCCCGGTAGACCTGATCCTCGAGCGGGCCGATCCCCATCTCGTGCACGCCCGTGAGGCCCCGGGCGAGGATGTGCTCCTGGGCGGTGAGCAGCCAGTGGCGCACGTCGTCGGCCGTGGGGGGCGGCGCGTGGACCAGGTCCATCGCGGCGTCGATGAAGACGCCGGTCGCCGCGCCCGAGCCGTCGCGCAGAATCTCCCCGCCCTCGGGGTCGGGCGTGTCGGCGCGAATGCCCGCCGCGCGCATCAGCGCGGCGTTGCCCCACGCCGCGTGGCCGTCGATGCGCTTGAGCCAAACCGGTCGGTCCGGAAATGCCTGCGTGATCGGGTTGTGGCTCGGCATCGTCGCGCCAGGCCAGAGGTTCTGGTCCCAGCCGCGCCCACGGACCCAGCCGCTGGGGGGCGCGCCGGCCTTGAGGCGTTCGACCACGTCGTCCATCGACGTGGCGCCGCGCAGGTCGACGCTCTGCAGCGAGTCGCCGAGGCCGACGAGGTGCGCGTGCGCGTCGACCAGCCCCGGCGTCACGGTGCCGCCGGCGAGGTCGAGCACCCGCGTGTCGGCGCCGCGCCACCGCTCGAGCAGCGCGTCGTCCCCGAGCTCGAGGATGACCCCGTCGCGGACCGCGATCGCGGTGGCGCCGGGGGCCGAGCCGTCGAGCGTGCGGACGTCGGCGCGGTGGACGATGAGCGTGGCCGGGGCGTCCGCGGCTCCTTCGGTGGGCGCCGCGAGGGAAGGGGCGCTCGGCCGGGCGCAGCCGTACAGCGGGCTGGAGAGCAGCAAACGGAGCATCGAGCGTCGGGTCGGTGCGGCCATGGCGTGATGGTAGCGGAGTCGTCGTACCCTCAGGGGCGATGCCCGAGCTGCCCGACGTGACGGTGTACGTGGAGATGCTGCAGGACAAGCTCATTGGGCAGCGGCTCCAGGACATCAAGCTGCGCTCGGTGTCGCTGCTGCGCACGTTCGATCCGCCGCACCGCGAGGCCTACGGCATGCGGGTCGTCGGCGTGCAGCGCCAGGCCAAGCGGATCGTGCTCGCGTTCGAGGACGATCTCTACTTCGTCATTCACCTCATGCGGCTGGGTCGGTTCCGATGGGCCGATACGGGCAAGAAGGCGAAGAACGCCGGTGGCAAGGTGCTGCACGCGGTCTTCACCTTCGAGTCGGGCACGCTGCACCTCGTCGAGATGGGCCCCAAGAAGCGGGCAAGCCTTCACGTGGTTCGGGGCGCGGAGGCGGTTGCGGAGCACGACCGCGGCGGCCTCGAGGTGTTCGAGATCAACCTGGACGCGTTTGCGCAGCGACTGCGCCGCAAGAACCACACGCTTAAGCGGGCGATGACCGACCCGCGGATCTTCGCCGGCATCGGCAACGCGTACAGCGACGAGATTCTGCACGCGGCGAAGCTCAGCCCGATCAAGCTCAGCCAGAAGCTCGACGACGACGAGGTCGAGCGCCTGTACCAGGCGACGCAGGCGACGCTGGCGATGTGGACGGATCGGCTGCGCGAAGAGGGCGCGGAGCGGGGCTGGCTGGAGAAGGTCACCGCGTTTCGGCCCGACATGGCGGTCCACGGCAAGCACGGCGAGCCGTGCCCGGTGTGCGGCGCGAAGGTGCAGCGGATCAAGTACGCCGACCGCGAGACCAACTACTGCGCCGTGTGTCAGACCGGAGGCCGTCCGCTGGCGGACCGAGCGCTGTCTCGCTTCTTGGGCAAGGACTGGCCCAAGACGCTCGAAGAACTCGAAGAGCGCCGCAGCCCCAAGGCGTGACGCTAGAGCTGGCAAGCGGCTTGGTACGCGCTACAACCTGCTCGATGCGCTCCTGCGTCCTGCTGGTCCTCACGCTTGCCGCCTGTGGCGGGGGCTCCATCTCGCCGCAGGCGCGGGCCGAGGCGCAGACGATCTGGACCGAGCGCTGCTCGAACTGCCATGGGCCGAAGGGGTTGGGTGATGGACCCGGCGCCCGCGCGCTGCCCGTACAGCCGCGAGTCCTTGCCGACTCGGCGTGGCAGGCCAAGGTGACCGACGAACACATCGCGACGGTCATCACCGAGGGCGGCAAGGCCGTGGGCCTGGACGCCAACATGGCCGCAAATCCCGACCTCAAAGCCAAGCCTGAGGTCCTGCGCGCGCTGGTCGAGGTCGTCCGCGGTCTGCAGGGCTGACGCGCGAGCGGGCGGCGCACGGGCTATAGTCCGCCGGTGACCGCCTGGCTGCAGTCGCAACGCACCGTCGTGGTGGCGGCGCTCGCGTTCACGGGCTCGCTGATGTTCGGCCTGGCGGCTCCACCGAGCGAGCTGGCAGCGCTGGCGTGGCTGGGCTTCGTCCCGCTGCTGGTCGCGGCGCACGGGGTCGTCGGTCGCGCCTTGAAGGCGCAGTTCTTCGTCGGCTGGGTGGGCGGCCTGTGCACCGGCTTGGTCGGCTTTCCGTGGATTGGGGAGACCCTCGAGCGCTTCGGTGGCTTTCCGGCGTGGCTGGCGTTCCTCGGCTTGTTCTTGTTCTCTGCGTTCACCGCGGTGCCGTACGGGCTTTGGCTCATCGCCGTGGCTCGGGGTCCGCAGCGGGGCTTCGCGTGGTTTGCGTGGGGGGCCGCGAGCTGGGTCGGGCTGTCGATGGCGTGGCCCGCATTCTTCCCGTACACCCCGCTGATCGGGTTGGCTCAGCACGCGCCGTGGATTCAGGCGGCCGAGCTGGGGGGCGTGCCCGCGGTGGAGTGGCAGGTGCTCGGCTTTGCCTACGCGCTGGTCGCCGGGCTGCGAGCCACCGAAACGAAGCGACGCGCCGTGTTCGCGGCACTGACGGTTGCGGTGCCGGCGGTCGCGTGGCTGCTGGGAAGCTGGCGACTCGCCACCCTCGATGCGGACGCTGAGGATGCCCCCATTGTGCGGTTCGGCATCGTCCAGCCGAACACCGCGCTGATGAGTACGCGGCGGCTCGACAAGATGCGACGCCTGTGGAGCCAGTCCAAGGCCGCGCAAGACGATGGCGCGCAGGTCATCGTGTGGCCCGAGGCGGGCATCTACCCGTGGGTGACGCCGCGGCCGTTCCGGCGCGACAAGGCCGGACCACGGCAGGTTCTGCGCCAGCATCGCTTGCCCACCATCCTCGGCGTGGCGACGCGGGCACCGGGCGACACGTACGAATGGAACACGGCGGTCGTCATGGATGCGCGTGGGCAGGTGCGGGGCTCGTTCGACAAGACGGTGCTGGTGCCGTTCGGCGAGCGCATCCCGATCGTAGATCCCGCGTGGGCGCAGCAGTACATCCCCGCGATGTCGCACAACCACGCTGGAGAGGACCCCGCGGTCTTCCCGGTCGAGTTGGCCGATGGTTCGGCGACGTACGGGGCGGGTCCGCTCATCTGCTACGAAGACATTTTTCCCGGCTTCGCCCACAGCGTGGCGCGCCAAGCCGAGGGCATCGACCTCTTCGTCAACGTGACGATCGACACGTGGTTCGGCGATACCGCGGAGCCGTGGGAACACCTCGCGCTGGCCCAGTTCCGCAGCGTCGAGCACCGGATCCCGATGGTCCGCAGCGTCGCGGCCGGCACGAGCTCGATCGTCGACCACGGCGGGCGCGTCATCGCGGCGCTGGAGGTCGCGGACACCACGGGGCCCCGTCCGGTGGACGCGACGCGTCTCGTTCACGACGTGGCGCTGCCGAGAAACACGGCGGACGCGCCCACGATCTACGCGCGCGTCGGCTGGTTGTTCGGCTGGCTGTGCCTGGGCGCAACGCTCGTCGTGCCGCTTGCTGCCCTGGTGCGGAGCAAGTATCGTCCGCGCGCGGCTGACGCGGATTGACGGCGGGCCGCACGAGGCTCGCATGCACGCACCCCCTGCCAACGCTTCGAACCGCGGCGCCTTCGGCTCGCGAATGGGCTTCATCCTCGCCGCGGCCGGGTCGGCCATCGGCCTGGGCAACATCTGGCGCTTCCCGTATACGGCCGGCGAGAACGGCGGCGGCGCGTTCGTGCTGCTGTACCTCGTCTTCGTGGTGGCGCTGGGGCTGCCGGTGCTGCTCGCCGAGCTGTCGCTGGGGCGCGCGAGCAAGAGCAACCCGGTCGGTGCGTTCAAGCGCTTCTTTCCCCAGAGCTGGTGGCCCTACGTCGGCGGCCTCGGCGTCCTGACCGGCTTCGGCATTCTGGCGTTCTACGTCGTCATCGCCGGCTGGAGCCTCTCCTACCTGGGCCGGGCGCTGACGGGGACGTTCGACGGCGCGTTCACGGCCGAGGAGTCCGGGGCGCTGTTCACCTCGATCATCTCCGACCCCGCCGAGACCGTCGCGCTCGCGGCCGTGTTCTTGGTGCTGACCGCGGGCGTGGTGCGAGCGGGGGTGGGCGGCGGCATCGAGCTGGCCTCCAAGATTCTGATGCCCGTCTTCTTCGTGCTGCTGCTGGTCCTCGCGGGTCGGTCGCTGACGCTCGACGGCGCCGAGAAGGGGATCGAGTTCCTGTTCTCGCCCGACTTCAGCAAGCTCTCCACCGAAGGCGTGATGAGTGCGCTCGGTCAGGCGCTGTTCAGCCTCAGCCTGGGCATGGGCGCGATGATCACCTACGGCTCGTACCTGCCCGAAAAGGAGAACCTGCCGGTCGCCGGAGCCGCGGTCGCCTTCTTCGACACGCTCATCGCGATGCTGGGCGGACTCATCATCTTCCCGGCGCTGTTCAGCGTCGGCGTGGCACCGAACGAAGGCCCCGGCTTGGTGTTCGTGGTGCTGCCCACCATCTTCCACTCGCTGCCTGCCGGCCACATCTTCGCCATCGCCTTCTACGCGCTGCTGTCGATCGCCGCGCTGACCTCGACGATCAGCCTGCTCGAGGTGGTGGTGGCCTACTTCGTCGACGAGCGGAAGTGGACGCGGGACAAGGCGGTCGCCGTGATCGTGCCCGCGACGTTCTGCCTGGCGGTGCCCTCGGCGCTCTCGCAGGGCGGCGTCGAGTTCTTCTCCGCCTTCGTGGGCGAGAAGAGCTTCCTCGACACGCAGGACATCCTTTTCGGCAACATCTCGCTGTCGGTGGGCGCGCTGCTCATCTCGCTGTTCGTTGGCTGGAAGTGGGGCGTGAAGAATGCCATCGAGGAGATGGACAACTTCGGCGCCGGCGCGATCTGGTCGATCCTGATCCGCTTTGCGTGCCCGGTGGCCGTGGGCGCCGTCCTGATCACCTACGTGATCGGGCTGTTCTAGTCCGATGAACGTGCTGCTGCTCGACCCGGCCGAGGTCGACGCGCACGGGCGCGCGCGCCTCGATGGGCGTCGGGCGGAGCACGTGGCCAAGGTGCTCGGCAAGGCCGCGGGCGACCCGCTGGGCGTGGGTCTGCGCGGGGGCAACCTCGGCCGCGCCGTCGTGGAGTCGAGCGACCGTCGCAGCCTGGTCTTGGCCGGCTGCACGTTCGACCGGCCGCCGCCGCCCAAGCGCCCGATCACCGTCGTGCTCGCGCTGCCGCGTCCGCCCGTCTTCCGCCGCGTGTTGCAGCACCTCACCGCGCTGGGCGTGGCGCACATCGTGCTGCTGCACACCAAGCGGGTCGAGAAGAGCTACTGGATGAGCCCCTCGCTCGAGCCGGCGGCGATCGAGGAGAACCTGCAGCTCGGGCTGGAGCAGGCGATCGATACGGTGGCGCCAACCGTCGAGCGCGCGCGCGGCTTCAAGCCGTTCGTGCAGGCGCGGCTGCCCGAGCTGGCCGCCGACGCGCAGCTCCTGCTCGCGCACCCCGGGGACGCCGCGCCCAGCCCGACCGACGTGGACGCGCCGACGGTGCTGTGCATCGGACCCGAGGGCGGCTTCATTCCGTACGAGGTCGAGCAGCTGGAGGCGGCCGGGGCCCGCCGGGTGTCGCTGGGACCTCGCATCCTCCGGGTCGAGACGGCCGTGGTTGCGCTGCTGGGTCGACTGGGCGCCTGAGGTGGCGTCGCCGCGCCGCGGCCGCGTAAGCTGCGGCGATCGTCCACCGCATCGTCACGCACCCCGGCGGCGCCCACAAAGACGACCTGCTCGCCGTTTGCGTGCTGGTCGCAAAGTATGACGCACCCGTCGAGCGCCGCGACCCCACGCCCGCCGATCTCCAGGACGCAGGCGTCGCCGTGGTCGACATTGGTGGGGTGCATGACCCCGCGCTCCACAACTTCGACCACCACCACTTCGACCGCGACCACCCGCCCACGTGCGCCTTGAGCCTGGTGCTCGACCACCTCGGGCTCTACGAGGACGCAAAGATGTTCTGCGACTGGCTCGAGCCCGCCGAGTGGTTCGATAGCCGTGGCCCCAACAAGACCGCGAAGTGGCTGGGCGTTCCCCGCAAGGCGGTGTCGCAGCTCAACTCCCCGATCGACATGACGCTGCTGCGTCGCTTTGCTGGCGCGTCGTCGCACGCCCCGGGGGAGCCGCTGTACGTCTACATGCAGATGGTCGGGCAAGACCTGCTCGACGACCTCGACACGGTGCGCGCGCGCATTGCCTTCGTGCGGGCGAACGCCGTGCGGTGGCAGGTGAAGTCTGGCGACGATACGATCGAGGCGGTCTTCGTACCGCGGACTGACCCGCCCGCGGATGAGCCGAGCGCCGCGGCAAAGGCCTACGTGCGCGCCGAAGGGCTGGAGAAGGTCGTGGCGGCGATCGTGTATCCGGACCGCCGCGGCTCGGGCTTCGGCATCGCGCGCTACGAAGACCATCCGCGCCTGGACTTCTCCGCGGTCGGCAGCGAAGACGACGTTCACTTCGCGCACAAGAGCGGCTTCATGTGCAAGACGACGGCGACCGAGCCGAACCGGCTCCAGGCGCTGATCGCCGCGGCGTGGGGCTGAGGTGGCCGACCGCTGCTGAAACGGCGGTCGCCTGCTACAACCGCTCGCATGCATTGCCGACCCAGCTCCGCGCTCGGGCTCGCGGCGGTCCTCGCGGCGGCCACGGGCACCAGCTGCTATCGGGGGGAGGGCACCCTCGGCGGAGCCTGCGAGCAAGACGCCGACTGCGGTGAGCCCCAAACCTGCGCGCGCTCGGTGTGCAGCCTGTGCGGCGACGGCATCGCGCAGGCGGGCGAGCTGTGCCTGGAGTCGCTGCGCGAAGTCGCCGAGCCGGGGCCCGACGTCGGCCCGATCGTTCAGCTGGACCTGGACGGAGATGGGCGGAGCGACCTCGCCTGGCCCGGCGACGGCGGACTGACCGTGGCCGGGTCCGCGGACGATTTCGCCACGACCACGACCCTTCCGATGGACGTCAACGCGGTCTGGAGCGGGGACCTCGAGGGGGACGGCATCGTCGACGTCCTCACCCGCGATGCCGCCGGCGGCGCAACGCTTCGGCGACCGGGGGGGTCGGGCATGCTCATCGAAGTGGGGAGCGTCGACACCGAGCCCCTGCGGGGGCTGACGCAGGCCGCGATCGCGTCGGGGCTGGGCATCATCGCCGCGCAGACCGGAGCGCTCGTCCGCGTGCGTGCGGACGAGGAGCCGCAGATGGTCGCGTTCGAGGGCGAGGTCGCGTCGTTGATCGCGGCTGTTTCGCTCGACGGCGACGCAGTCCCGGACGTGCTTGCGTTCGTGCCACCCCGCACGGTCGTGCCGGTGTTCGCCACCGAAGACACCCTCATCCCGCAGACGCCGGTGGTGCTCGACCAACCTATCGTCGCGCTCGACGTCATCGCCTGGAACGCCGACGGCCTCTGGGACGTGGTCACGCTGTCGGACAACGGGCGCATCGACGTGTGGCTCTCCGACGGCGCGGGCGGCCTCATCGAGGGCCCAACCTCGGCGGTGCCGCGGGCCAGCACGGGCCTGCTCGTCGCAGACGTCACCCTCGACACGGTGCCCGACGTGCTGGCCTTCGGTGGCGAGCCCGGCCTTCATCTGGCCGTCCACCGCGGCGGTGAACTCGATGACGACCTGCAGATCGACGACGGCGGCCCGTTCGCCTGGGTTGGACAGGTCGCGCTGCCCGGAGACCCGTTCGTCGACCTTGCGCTGTATGACGGCGCGTCCTTTTCCGTGCTGAGGCGAGACCCATGAGCCACTCCCGCGCAACCGTCCTCCCCGCGCTGGTCGCAGCGCTGCTGCTGATCGCGCCGCCTGTCGCCGCGGCGCCCGCTGAGCCGGTGACGCCGGCTGCGACCACGGCCGACGCGCAGCCCTCCGACGGCGCGCCGATGCCCGCGGCGGCTCCGCCCGAGGCAACCGATGTTGTTTCCCCGTCGGTGGAGCCCGAGCCCGAGTCCGAGCCCCAGCCAGCAGCAGAGCCCGAGCCCGAGCCCGAGCCCGAGCCGGAACCGGAACCGGAGCTCGCGCCCGCGCCGGTCGTCGAGCCCGCGACGAGCATTCCTCCAACCGTCGCCGCGCCCCCGTCCGAGGGGCCGCCGCCGGGCAAGCGCATGGCCCTGGCCGGCTCGGTCCTGATCTTCAGCAGCATCGGTGGATACGTGGCGATGGCGGTCGGCCTCGGCATCAGCACCAAGGCCGACGCGGACGTCAAAGCGCTCAGCTCGGTGGCCGACGTGGAGCGCCGGCGCGAGGTGATGGCGCGGGGCGAGCTCGGCAACCGGCTCGCGATCGGTGCGGGCCTCAGCGCGGTGGTGTTGATGGCCACGGGCATAACGCTCGTCGTGCTGGGGCGCCGGCGTGCCGACGAAGCGCGCGCGAGTGCGGCGTTCTTGCCCGCGCCCGGCGGTGGCGCGTTCACGCTTCGGGCCCGCTTCTAGGCGAACCTTCACCTGCGCGAACGCCGTGGCTGACTCTGAAGCAACGACCGAGCTCGACATCGACGTTTGCAACGTGCGCCCGGCCTTCGAGGCCTCACTCGCCCGCGGCGTTGCGGCCGAAGACCTCGGCGCGCGTCTGGGCTGGACGCCGGCGCTGCTGGGCCGCGACGGCGCGACCGTGTCGGGCGCGTCGACCTACACGCACATGGAGTGGATGGCCCAGCGGCCCGACTTCGCGGACTTCGTGCTGGACGCGGTGCAGCGGCACACGGCGACGAGCCTGGGCATCGTCGGTCTGGCCTGCAAGACGTCGTCGTTTCTGGGGGAGGCGATGGCGCGACACGGCCGCTACCAAGCGCTCACGAACCGCACGGCGCGCTACGACGCACGGATGGAGGGCGAGAGCCTGTGCATCGAGGAGACGCGGTTCGGGCCGCCACGCGAGGGGTCGCTGCTGGTGTCCGACTACACGGTGCTCGTCGCGGTTCAGCTGATCCGTACGCTGCTCGGGCCCGACATCGCGGTCGAGCGCCTGCGTTCGCGGCGACCCGAGGTTCCCCCGGCGCAGCGGAACGCATGGGAGGCCTTTGCCGGCGCACCGATGGAGACCGGGGCGGACAAGGCCGCGCTCGTGCTGCCCGCAGCACTCGCGACCGCGCCGCTGCCGTCCGCGGACGTGGAGGTCTCGGCGTACTTTCACGAGCTGCTCGAGCGCGCCGCCCCGGACGTCAGCGAGCTCAGCTGGATCGACAAGGTGCAGGCCGTGATCGAGCGAAGCCTCCGGGACGGCACGCCCACCGCCGACGCCGTCTCCCGAACGCTCGGGGTGGGGGCGCGCTCTTTGGCGCGGCGGCTCCGCGAGGAGGGCGAGACGTTCGGTGGGCTGCTGTCCTCGGTTCGGCAAGCCCGGGCCCGCACGCTGCTCGGCGACCCAAACCTCACCCAGGCCGAGGTCGCCTTCTTGCTCGGCTACCGAGACCAGGCCTCGTTCCATCGCGCCTTTCGCCGCTGGTTCGGCACCACACCCGCCGCGTTCCGTCGCACGCTCTAGCACCACAGGCTGCTCGAGAGGCGAACCGCTAAACCGCGTGGGTCAGAACGGCGTCAGCGGAACGCGGTTCAAGGCGGGAAGGCGAAGCTGTGCCGGGCACGCTGCGAGGCCTAACCAACGCGGAATCGCGTTTCGGGGCCGCTGTTATGGCGCGCGAGGTTTAGCGGTTCGCCTCTCTACATCACCGCGTCTCGAACGAGCCGTCCCAGTCCTCGTAGGCCCACGGCTGTACGTCCTCGGCGGTGAGGGCGTTCAAGAAGGCGACCACTGCACGCTCCTGTGCTTCCGTGAAGCGCCGGTCGACCTGGTGGTGCGCCATCAAGCGGACGGCCTCCTCCAGCGATGCAACGCTGCCGTCGTGAAACCATGGGCCGGTCTCGGCCACGTTGCGCAGCGACGGCACGACGAACACCAGCGTGTCGGCAGGATCGCCCGTGACCTCGAACCGCCCCAGGTCGTCGCGGCGATCGTCGGGCCAGGGCACCTTGTCACCCAGGACCTGCAGGCTGTCGCCGCCGAGTCCGGGACCGTCGTGGCAGTTCGAGCAGTTGCGCCGGAAGATCCGATAGCCGCGGCGCGCCCGTGCAGACATGGCAGACCGGTCACCGTCGATGAAGCGGTCGAACGCCGAGCGGCGCGGTAGCATGCGTTGGTAGGCGGCGAGCGCAGCTGCGACCTGTTCGACGGTCGGCCCGTCCTCGTCGGGGAAGGCGGCCTCGAACGCATCGGCCCAAGCGACCTGCACACGTTCGACCAGGCCAGCCTCGGTCTGGCCCATCTCGTCGGGAGCGAACAGTGGACCGAGCGCCTGTGCCTCGAGGCTGTCGGCGCGGCCGTCCCAAAACTGCAGGGTCTTGAGCGCGGCGTTGAAGACCGAGGGCGCGTTGCGGCCGACGGTGCTGCCGCCGGTGCCCATCGAGCGCTCGAGGCCGTCGGTCCCGAACGCCGCGGGTGCATGGCAGGAGGCGCACGAGACGTCGCCGGCCCCCGACAGTCCCGGATCGAAAAACAGCGCGTGCCCCAGCCGCATGCGGGCTTGTTCCGTGCTGCTGAGGTCCGCGGGGTCGGGGTTGTCGATCGCCGAGAACTCCCCGCAAGCAAGCCCGGCCACCAGACCGAGGGCGGCTGTGCATCGGGGGATGAGGCGCAGAAAGTGGGACCTGCGTGCTGCATGCTTCATGTCGTTCAGGCTGCGGCGCGGTGCAGTCTGGCGGCAGTGGCCGACCCGGTCAGAGCGATGCCCGATCGTGACAACCGCCATCGGCGGCGGAGGCCGGGCCCGCCGGCTCGCTGAAGTTCGTGAAAAATGTCATGAGGCAGTGAAAGCGTGGCCGCACCCGTGGGTTGGATTTGGCAGGAATGCTGCTGCCCGTCCTCGCCCTGCTTCTCGTCGACGCGTCGCCGTCTCGGCACGAGGTCGCGGTGCATGCGGTGTATCCGCTGCCTCGCTGGGGCGTGGCGCTGGGCTATCGCTACGCGCTTCGGGAGCGGCTGGGGGTCGGCGCGACGTTCGAGTACGTCATGCCCTCGCGCGGGTATCTCCACCTTCCGGGCTTCGAGCAGGCGCTCGGTCTGTCGCTGTGGCGGCGCGCGGTTGGGCAGGGCGTCTACGTGGAGCCGCAGCTCTCGTTCGCCCACAGCGTGTTCTATCGGCTGCCCGATCAGTCGCGGCACGTCATGCGTCTGGGCGGCGAGGTGGGCTGGAGGCTCGCGCTGTCGCGGCGGCTGAGCGCCGGCGTGGGGATGGGCGCCGCCTACGGCTGGTCGATCGGCGCCACGGGGAGCATCTGCACGTTCGATTTTCAGTGCGCCTCGACGCGACCGGGGGCTGTCGCGCGGGCGCGGGTGAGCTTGGGAGTTCGATGGTGACGCAACGAGGACTGCACGGATGGATCGGAGCGGGATTGCTGGCAAGCACGATGGCGTGCTCGGAGCTGCCCGAAGTGGCCTACGAGCGAGAAGGCTTCGCACTCGCGGTGGAGTTTGAGCAGCCCGTCTGCGAGGGGACGCTGCGCGGCATGGAGCAGCGCGTTGCGATGGTCGAGCGCACGACGGGCATCGAACAGTCCTCTCCGATGACCATCTACTGGCTCGCCGGCGAGCTGGAACGGATCTGCCCGCGTCCCGCGAGTGGCTGCTTCATCCCCGGAACCATGATCATCGCCGCGACGGGCCCGTCCCTTCACCACGAGATCGTCCACGCTGTGATGAACACGCGGGGCAGCGTGCCGTACGCTGAAGAAGGACTGGCCGAAGTGCTCAGTGGGCAGGCGGTGTACTACAACCCCGACTTCAACGACCGGCCGCTCCGAGACCTGGGCCAGACCCGCAAAGACGCGCGCGAGGGCGCGATCGACTACGTCCGAGCCGCGCACTTCATGCATTTCGTGCGGGAGCAGGTGGGCGAGGACGGGGTTCGTGACCTCGCCGCGGCGATCGACGCTGGAAACGCGCCCCGCCGGTTCGTCGACATCCTCGAGCGCCACTTCGAGATGGAGGCCGAAGACATCGAGCGTGCTTATGCCCGCTCGGGCTCGTTCTACCCCAGCGTGCGGTTCGAGGAGGCCGAGCCGATCACCGCCTTCGATCTCTCGAGCGGGGTCAACCTGTCGCTCGACTGCGCGTCGAAGTTCACGATGGGCCCGCCGTCCGCAGCGTCGGCCGGCATGTTCCGGCTTCGCCGCATCGAGGGGGACGAGCGCGTCCGCGGGACCCTCGCGTTCGAAGGGGAGGGGGACGTGGGCGCGGTGCTGTTCCGCGCGGTCGATCCCGGCGGTCGGTGGGTGCAGGACTGGTGGCGGCCGGTGCCGAAGCTCGACGACAAGCGCATCGAGCTTCGGCCTGGCGACCGCGTCTCCGTGGACCTCGACCTGCGCGAGGGGTGGATGGTGCTGGCGCGCACCGACGACCCCTCGGAGCTCCTGTTCGCGGGGCTGCAGGTCTTCCGAACCGACGGCGGCTGATCTACTCGCCGACGAGCGTCTCGTCCGCGGGCAGGTACACCTTGCCCCCGCTGTCTTGGAACTCGGCGGCTTTCTCGGCCATGCCCGCTTCGATGCGCGCCGCCTCTTCGGGGTCCATGTCGCGCACGTCTTGGGTGAGCTTCATCGAGCAGAAGTGCGGGCCGCACATCGAGCAGAAGTGGGCCGTCTTGGCCGCGCCGGCGGGCAGCGTTTCGTCGTGGAACTCGCGGGCGGTGACCGGGTCGAGCGACAGGTTGAACTGATCGTTCCAGCGGAACTCGAAGCGTGCCTTCGACAGCGCGTCGTCGCGGTCCTGCGCGCCGGGGTGGCCCTTGGCGAGGTCGGCCGCGTGGGCGGCGATCTTGTAGGCAATGACGCCGTCTTTGACGTCGTCCTTGTTCGGCAGGCCCAGGTGCTCCTTGGGCGTGACGTAGCAGAGCATCGCGCAGCCGAAGCTGCCGATCATCGCGGCGCCGATCGCCGAGGTGATGTGGTCGTAGCCGGGTGCGATGTCGGTGGTGAGGGGACCGAGCGTATAGAAGGGCGCCTCGTGGCACTCCTCGAGCTCCTTGTCCATGTTCTCTTTGATCTTGTGCATGGGCACGTGGCCCGGGCCTTCGATCATCACCTGGATGTCGTGCTTCCAGGCCACCTTGGTCAGCTCGCCCAGGGTGCGCAGCTCGGCGAACTGCGACTCGTCGTTGGCATCGGCGATGCTGCCGGGGCGTAGACCGTCACCCAGCGAGAACGACACGTCGTACTTCTTCATCACCTCGCAGATGCGCTCGAACTGCGTGTAGAGGAAGTTCTCCTTGTGGTGGTGCAGGCACCACTTCGCCATGATCGAGCCGCCGCGCGACACGATGCCCGTGACGCGGTTGCGGGTCATCGGCACGTAGCGCAGCAGCACGCCGGCGTGAATCGTGAAGTAGTCCACGCCCTGCTCGGCCTGCTCGACGAGCGTCTCCAAGAAGATGTCGATGTTGAGGTCCTCGGCCTTGCCGCCGACCTTCTCCAGGCACTGGTAGATGGGCACGGTGCCGATGGGCACGGCCGAGTTACGCACGATCCACTCGCGCGTCTCGTGGATGTTCTTGCCGGTCGAGAGGTCCATGACCGTGTCGGCGCCCCAGCGCGTGGCCCACTGCAGCTTCTCGACCTCTTCTTCGATCGACGAGGTCACGGCCGAGTTGCCGATGTTCGCGTTGACCTTCACCAAGAAGTTGCGGCCGATGATCATCGGCTCGATCTCGGGGTGGTTGATGTTCGCGGGGATGATGGCGCGGCCAGCCGCGATCTCGTCGCGGACGAACTCGGGCTTCACGTTTTCCCGAATCGCGACGAAGCGCATCTCTTCGGTGATGACGCCCTGGCGGGCGTAGTGCATCTGGGTGTGGTTGCCGTCGCTGTTGGCCAGGCGCGCTTCGACCCACGGCGCGCGCAGCTTAGGCAGGCCCTGGCGCGGGTCGATGCCTTGTGGCCCGCTCGTGTCGTAGACGTCGATGGGGGGCTCGCCGCCCTCGAGCTCGATGCGTCGCACCGGCACCTCGAGGTCGCCGATGAGCTGCTTGCTGCTGCGGGGGAAGTGCGCCTCCAGCGGGGGCAAGATGGCTACGTTCTGGGTGTTGTCTTCGGCCACGCGAAGCCGCGTGCGCTCGTTGTCGCTTGTTTCGGTCATGATCGCTTTCCTCCGCCGGAATGACCCGGATCAGGTTCGAGGGGTGTTTCTCAGGTCCCGGCGCCTCGGCCGTGGACCACCCCCAGCGGTTGTCCGCGTACTATCGACGCCCGCCTCCTTGGGCGCAAGTCAGACCGTCTGCAGTCGCACCAAAGGCTGCTACGTTCTCCTCCCGCGCCGCCGTGCCCGTCTATCAACTCAGCGAAGAGCTGTCGTTTCCAGACCCGGTGCTGGCCGAAGACGACGGCCTGCTCGCCGTCGGGGGAGACCTTCGCCCGCAGCGCCTGATCTTGGCCTACCAGAACGGGATCTTCCCTTGGTACTCCGAAGGACGGCCGATTCTGTGGTGGTGTCCCCGGCCACGCTTGCTGCTGCTGCCCGAAGAGCTACACATCGGCCGCACGCTGCGCAAGACCATGCGCAAGGCGCCGTATCGGATCACGCTCGACACCGCGTTCGGGCAGGTGGTCGAAGCCTGCGCGAAGACGCCGCGGCCCGACCAGGGCGGGACCTGGATCACCGAGGACATGAAGGCCGCCTACGTCGAGCTGCATCGGCTCGGCGTTGCGCACTCCGTCGAGGCGTGGGACGGCGACCGGCTCGTGGGAGGTCTGTACGGGCTGGCGCTGGGCACCGCGTTCTTCGGCGAGAGCATGTTCGCCCGGGCCGACGATGCCTCGAAGATCGCGTTCGCCACGCTCGTGCAGCAGCTGCGGGCGTGGTCGTTCCGGCTGATCGACTGCCAGGTCGTCACCGACCACCTGGTGCGCTTCGGCGCGCGAGAGTTCGCGCTGCACGACTTCCTGGGCCGCCTCGATCAGGCGACGGACGAGCGTCATCGGCCAGGGCCGTGGCGCTTCGACGCGAACGTGCTGGGCCCGCCCACGGGTTGGCCTACGGGTTGACGCGACAGGTTCAGCGCGCGAGGGCGCAGGCGAGCCCGAGACACTCGCACGTGATCTCGCGGACGAGGGGTCCGTCGTTCCACAGCGTCGTGCGCGTCCAGCCGCCACGCGCTTCATCGAACTCGACGGTGAACGTGGGCGGCGTGGCGTGGGGGTCGTTGCGCGCGCGAACGCCCGCAAGGCTTCCATCGGCTTTGCGACGCGCGGCTTCGACGGTGCGCATCCGGTCGGCCAGCGCCTTGGCCTGACACGGGCCGTCGTCTTCGCACCAGACCGCTTCGGCGAGCAGTGCCGCGGCTGCGTCGCCGTGTTTTGCGCCTTGAATGCGAACCACCCGACGATGCGGATTGCGGCCTTTGGAGCTGCGGAGCTTGTCTTCCATCTGCGGCGTCATCACGGTGGCGTGTGGAGATACGTCCATACGCCCGGAGCCGCTGGGGGTGGTCAGGTGCCGGGCTTCGACCTCCGCGCCCAGCGGCGCCTCGCGCAGGGGCGCGGTGTCGGGCGCCTCGGGTAGAGTGCAGGCCGAGGGGTACCCGCAGCCAGTGCCTGCGCAGCGGCAGCTGGCCTGCAGCAGGGCGCCGGATGCATCGGCCCACCACCGCGTTCGCAGCTCCAGAACTCCGCCGTCGGGCAAGGGGAGGGAGGAGCGCGTGAGCACGGAGCGCGGCTCGGGTTCTCGGGCGACCTCGGGCGCGGACGCGCCAGCAGCCTCGAGTCCTCGTTGCTCGGCGAGCAGCGCCCGGTCGACCAAGGTGTCCAACGAGGCGCCGTAGTGGACCGCTGCGTCACCGGTGGACGCGTTCACGGCCACGATGAAGCCCTCGGTCGCGCCACCGGGCGCGACCACGCCGCGGGCGGACTGAAACCGGTGGTGGGTCCCCGCCGGCGTGAAGCGGTGCAGCAGGGACGACTCCATCGTCGTGAAGCCCGCCGGGGTGCTCAGCGCGAGCTCGGGAGTCGGCGAGGGGGGAACGACCACGGTGGGCGGCGGCTCGGGATCCTTGCCGCACGCCAGCAGGATCAGCGCAGTGGCGCTCAGCCACCGCCGCCGAGATCGTCGCGTCCCTCCCGTCACCGTCAAGCAGCCCTACCATGATCATCCGCGGCCGCGGGGTCCGATCCGGATGCGGAGCAGGGGGGCGCCGCGCGAAGCCAATTGCCCAACGTGCTCCGCGGGACCTGCAGCACCGCCGACGCCTTGCGAATGCTGCCCTCGCGCGCCACGACGGCTTCGATCAGGGCGCGACGCATGGAGAGGAAGGGACCGGGGGCAAGCTCGATCCTGCCCTGCCCCGCGGTCGGATCGTCGCATCGCATCAACGACGCTGCGTCGATCGGGTGGGCACCGGCGACGAGGGCTGCGCGCAAGACGGCGTTGCGAAGCTGGCGGACGTTGCCCGGCCAGGCGCCGCGCGTTGCGGCCTCGACGGCGTCGCGGGTGAATCGAATCGGGTGCCCGACCTCGAGCTGGAGCTGCCGGGCGAAGTGGACGAGCAGGGGCCCCACGTCTTCGGGGCGCTCGGCGAGCGAAGGCATGGTCACGGACAGCACGCTGAGCCGGTGGAACAGGTCCGCACGAAACCGGCCCTCCGCGACCATGGCTTCGAGGTCCTGGTGGGTGGCACACACAATGCGTGCGGTCGCGTGGAACGAGTGCTCGCTTCCGACCGGCTGGACCTCTCGGGTTTCGAGCGCGCGAAGCAGGAGGGCCTGGCAGGGTAGGGGCAGCTCGCCCAGCTCGTCGAGAAAGAGCGTGCCGTCCTGCGCTTGCGCGAAGGCCCCGCGGCGTTCGTTCGATGCGCCGGTGAACGCGCCGCGCACGTGGCCGAACAGATGGCTGTGGACCAAAGACGTCGAGATCCCGCCGCAGTTGACCGCGACGAGACGCCCCGGCCGGCCGCTGTGATGGTGAATGGCTTCAGCGGCCAGCTCCTTGCCCGTGCCGGTCTGGCCGCGGATCAGCACGGGCGCTTGCACCGGTGCGTAGCGTTGGACGGCAGCGCGGGCGGCCTGGAGCGCGCCGGATGGGCCCACCCAGCCGTCGACCCCCCCGTCGCGGATGCCGGGCTCGGCGTCACGGGCGGTGCTGGGACGGACGCGGCGGGGGCGGGGAGCGGGCAGCGTGGACGGCACGCCCTCCTTGTCGGCGTGCCTGCCTCGACCGTTGCGGACGAAATCGATGCCTGTCCCTCAGGGACCCTGGCCGATCCAGCTCTCACCGCTGTCGGCGACTTCTTTCTTCCAGATCGGTACGTCGTCCTTGAGGGTCTCGATGGCCGCGCGGCACGCTTCGAACGCTTCTGCGCGGTGCGGCGCGCTCGCGGCGATGACCACGGCCGTCTCTCCGACCACCAGATGCCCGATGCGATGGTGAATCGCGACCCGCGTGCCGTCGATGCGCGCCTCGATCGCGTCGGCGATCTGGGTCATCACCTTGATCGCCATCGGCCCGTACGCCTCGTATTCGAGGTGCTCGATCGTTTGCCCGCGGGAGTGCCGACGCACGTTCCCGGTGAAGGTGGCCAGGCCGCCCGCGCCGGGATGCTCCACCGCTGAGACCACGTCCTGCAGTGCGAGCGCATCGGCGGTGAGCTTGATGCGCGGGGGTCCATCGTGCCCGCCACTGACCGGTGGGATCAGGGCCAGCTCGGTCGGATGTCCCACGGGGTCATCGTCACCGGCGAAGGCTTGGTCGATCGCGAGCCGGCACCCCCGCGCGCGGCCGCGCAGCGCGGGGATCTGCTCTTCAACCGCCGTGAGGAGCTCTGCGACGGTGATCTCCGCCGGCACGTCTACGGAGATCGTGTCCGTCTTGGCGGCCTCCTTGAGGCCCGCAAACAGCAGAATGGTCAGCGTGGGCATGCGTCGTTCGTCTTGGCTCGCGCGATCCCGGGATCGTCTGCAGATCCATCGAAGGATCAGGGTGCAGAAGGGTACAGGGGACACAAACGCAGCACTGAAGAGACTCGCACAGCGCCACAAACCCCGCAGGCGCGCCACTTTTCGCGGATCTACGGGGACCCTCGCGCAGGCCCGCACAATTTCGAGCGGGCCCGATCGCGGATCTATGCTTCGGTTCTCGCGAAGGCGCCCGCGCACCGCAGCCCGCTCGGGTTTGCAGTGCCCACGTCGTCGCGCTCGACCTCACCATGGTTCAAACTGCGCAAAGCCACGCCGTGGCTGCCCCCGTGGATGTCCGCTCTTCCATGAGCCCCTCGAACCCTCGCTCGCCGCGTCGACGGCCCCCCGGTGCGCGTGCCGCGAAGCAGCTGCGTGCGCAGGCCCGCGATGCGGGCCCCGAGGATGGGGCCGACCCTGAAGACGCGCTCGACCCCGTGCTCGACGTCGAAGATTTTTTGACCGAGCCGGCGAAGGACGTCTCGACGTGGGGATCGCGCTCGCCCGAGGCGCAAGAGGCCCTGCGCGAGACCGTACAGACGCGGCTTTCGGCGTACCTCAAGCGCGGCCGTGCCCGGGTGGTGCTGACCGACAACCTCTACTCGATGGTCACGATCAAGCGTGGCGACGGGGTGCTGACGTTCCGCATCCATCACATGTTCGCGGATGCGCCCGCGTCGGTGCTGCGGGCGATGGCCCGGTACGCGCAGACGCAGTCTCGCGACAGCGCGTCGATGCTACGGGCGTACATCGACGCGAACGACGCCCGCGTGCGTCAACGCGAGTCGCCCCGGCCGATGACGCTCGACGTCCAGGGCAAGCACCACAACCTGCGCGCGATTTTCGACGAGCTGAACGCCGCCTACTTCGATCGGGGCATCAAGGCCCGCATCACGTGGGGGCCGCGGACAAAGCGCAAGCGCTCACGAGACTCGATCAAGCTGGGTAGCTACACCGTCGAAGACGCGCTGATTCGGATCCATCCGGTGCTCGACGCCGCGGACGTCCCGCGCTTCTTCGTCGAGTGGGTCGTCTATCACGAGATGCTGCACGAGATTCACGACATGCCCATCGTGGACGGGCGCCGCGTCTATCACACCGCCGAGTTCCGCCGCGCCGAAGCCCAGTTCGATCGCTACGCCGAAGCGGTGATGTGGGAACGCACGCATCTCGAGAAGCTGCTCGATCGCTGACGCGAAGCGCTCACCGCAGCACCCGGGACAAAGCGTTGCGGCCCCTCGCTGCCTCGTAAGGCCGCGAAAACGCGTGCGCACCGGCATCCGGGCAAGGCCCACGCGTCGCGATCGTGGACCCGTGGCCCGTTGACCGCCTGCATTCGCGTTGCTATCGCCACCGTGCGCACGTGGCTCCGGCCAGCGCGCGTTGTGGGAACAGGGAAGGTCGCGTGCAGCGTTTCAAGATCATCGGGACCGGCAGCTACCTGCCCGAGAGGGTCGTCACCAACGACGAACTCTCCAAGCGAGTGGACACCTCCGACCAGTGGATTCGCGAGCGCACCGGGATTGGCGCGCGGCGATACGCTCCGGATGACGTCTCGACGTCGGACCTCGCAGCGGCGGCGATTCGGCGCGCGTGCGAGGACGCCGACATGGACCCGGCCGAGCTCGACGGGATCCTCGTCGGGACCTGTACGCCGGACATGGTGTTCCCCTCCACGGCGTGCTGGGCCCAGGAGAAGCTGGGCGTGCGCGGCATGCCGGCCTTCGACGTGATGGCCGGCTGCACGAGCTGGATGTACGCGCTCAAGGTCGCCGCCGACATGGTTCAGGCCAACCCGTCATCCAAGATTGCGGTGTGCGGGGCCGAGACCTTCAGCCGGGTGCTCGACTTCGACGACCGGCGCACGTGCGTGCTGTTCGGCGACGGCGCGGGTGCGACGATCCTCAGCGGCACCGACGAGGACGTGGGCATGCTGGCTTCGAACTGGGGCGCCGATGGCAACCTCGCCTCGATCCTGCAGGTGCCCGGAGGCGGCGCGAAGTTCCCGGCCAGCTCCGCAACGCTCGAGGCGAAGCAGCACTTCGTCTACATGGAAGGCAGCAAGGTCTTCAAGCACGCGGTCACCACGCTCAGCTCCGGCATGACCGCGGCGATCGAGGGCGCGGGCCTGGAGCCCTCGCAGCTGGACGTGTTCATCCCGCACCAGGCCAACAGCCGCATCATGGATGCCTGTCTCGACCGAACCCGGATCCAGGGCGACATCGTCCATTCGGTGCTCGAGAAGTACGGCAACCTCTCGGCGGCCTCGGTGCCCGTTGCGATGGACGAGGCTCGCAAGGCCGGCGTGCTCCGAGACGGACATCTTTTGGGCGTCACGGCGTTCGGCGCCGGCCTGACCTGGGGCGCTGGCGTCATTCGGATGTAGCCCGCGGCTCGTCCGGTTTTGATCCGCTTTTTGACCCGGTTTTTGGTTTTTGGACGCGCCGGCTGCCTAGGCTGCGGCGGTGCTCGAAACCGACGCGCTGCCGATCACCGGCCGCCTGATCTGGGATCGGGCGCACTACGCCATCGTGCTGGACGCCGTGCGCCACGCCGAGCGCAGCGTCTGGATCGCGACGGCAAACCTCAAGGACCTGCACGTCGAGGGCGCGCGGGGCCGCTACGTCTCGGGCTTGTCGTGGCTCGAGCGCCTCGCCGCGAAGGGGGTCGAGCTTCGCATCCTGCACGCCTCGCTCCCCTCGGGCCCGTTCCGAGCCTCGTTCGACGCGCGGCCGAGCCTCGTGCAAGGCGGGCTCGCGCTTCGTCAGTGTCCCCGGGTCCATCTCAAAACCGTGATCGTGGACGGGCGCCTGGCGTACGTCGGCAGCGCGAACTGGACGGGCGCGGGACTGGGCGCCAAGAGCGAACACCGCCGCAACTTCGAGGTCGGGGTGGTGACCGAAGACGACGCTGCACTCGACGCGATTCAGGCCCGGTTCGCCGAGATCTGGCGCGGGACGCCGTGTCGCCGATGCGGACAGCGCCGCGTGTGCGAAGCGCCGCTGGACGTGACGGTCTGAAGCCGCGGTATCGTGCATCGGTGAGGACGCACGTTTGGGTCGCAGCAGTGGCGCTGCTTTGCAGTGGGTGTGACGACGAGCAGCCCGAGGATGGCTCCACGACGGTCGCCACCTCGGTCGGGGACGGTGGCGGGAGCACCAGCGGGGCTGGAGACTCCTCTTCATCGGGCGACAGCGGTACGGGCGAGAGCAGCGCAGACGAGAGCAGCACGGGAGCCGCTCTGCCTCCGGTGAGCTACGTCGACGATGTGCAGCCGCTGTGGAACGCCGGCTGCACGTGTCACTTGATGGGAAGCAGCGGCACGATGACCGCGCCCTTCTTGACCCTCAACCCCGACGTTTCATACGGCGAGCTGGTTGGGGTGAGCGCCACGCAGGCCGAGTTGCCGCGCGTCACGGCGGGGTCGCTCGAAGAGAGCTACCTGTGGCTGAAGATGACCGACGCGCACCTCGAGGTCGGGGAGGGCACCGTGATGCCCCAAGGGGGCATGCTGCCGCCCGAACAACTCGACGTCGTCCGGGCGTGGATCCTTCAGGGCGCGGAGCCCTAACAGCGCAGGATTCTCGCTACTCGCGGAGCTCTTCGACGCGGCGCGCGTGGAAGGCTACGGTCGTCCATCGGATCGGGTCCGCGGACATGCGGACGGCTTGGTCGAGCGGCAGCCATCCCACCACGCACGGCGTCGCGCTGCGCAGCTCGCCGAACGTCAGCGTCGGCTCGGCGCGAACGCGCTCGCTGAGAACGGCGACTCGGGTCGCGCCCAACGCTCGCGCCTGCTCGAGGTGCGTTCGGTAGGCCTCCGCTGGGGTGCCACGGTCGACGACCCCGGCCACGACGATCTCCTTGCGCACAGGCTCCTGCCAAGCGTCGACGTCGTGCAGCACGAAGCCCTCGACATCGAGCGACAGCGGCAAGACGCTGTATCGGTTCGGGTCGAGCTGCTCCTCGGCGCACTGCGGCGCGGTCGGGAGCGTCACCGCGGTGGCGTGCTGCTCGAGGGTGCGGGCGAGCGCGTCGGGGGTGCTCCAGGCGGGGCGGCCCGACTCGAGCGCAGCGAGAGGTCCACGGGCGATGTCTTCGGTTGCGAAGCGGCTGGTCGACCACGCGGCGAGTCCGACGAGCAGTAGCGCCTGGGCGCGCTGCATCGTCTTCGAGGACACCACGTAACCCTGGGAGGCGGCGTGGACCACGACCGGCGTCGCGGCCATCATG
This sequence comes from Myxococcota bacterium, assembly GCA_039024335.1. Classification (GTDB taxonomy): domain Bacteria; phylum Myxococcota_A; class Polyangia; order Nannocystales; family Nannocystaceae; genus CAJXVA01. Next base: position 52,643 of record JBCCQM010000006.1, on the reverse strand, counting down.
CCGAACGCGGCGACGCCGACGACGGCCCATTTCGCCGCTTCGAGTCCGTGCCAGGCTTGCCAGAACGCATCGGCCGCGGTCGTCGTCTCGAGGAGCGCGCACACCCACGCCACACCCGCGCTGCCGGCAACGACGGGGAGACCGATCGCGACGGCAGCCGCCAGTCGAGCGAGTCGAATCGGCCGGGGCGCGTCGGGTCCGTGGCGCCACGCCGCAACGCAGGCCAGCGGCACGAGCAGCGCGACGCAGACGGCCGCGACGCTTTGCACATGGACCAAGGACGCGATGGTGGCGCCGGTGGCGACGTCGAGCCCGGGGATACGGGTCCACCCGACGTCGCTCTGCGTGAAGCCGGCGCGGAGCAGCTGATGCGTGGTCCACCACTGGACGGCGGCCGTCATCAGCGCGAGGGTTCCACCGCCGTACAGCAGGACGCGGGGGCGGGCGAGGTTGGCGAAGCGATGCGCGGGACGACGCCACGCGAGCGTGAGCGCGGTGAGGCTGGCGAAGGCCAGAGCGAGGGTCACCACGACGAGGGCGGTCGCGGCGTCGAGGGCGAGCGAAGAGAGGCCGGCGTGCATGCTCACCGCTCCATCAGGTAGGGCAGGAAGAGATCGAAGCCGGTCCACTCCAGCGCGGCGGTCGCCGCCAGCGCAAGCCCACACCCGGCGAACCACAAAGCCTTGAGGTTTCGCATCGCAGCTGAATCGACACGCACAGGCCGCCCTGGGTTCGACGAAAACGTCGTGCGTCAGCGCGCGCACCTCACTGCACCCGGTGGACAACGCAAATCGCGCTGGTATTGTTCGCCGTCATGCCGTCCCGCTACATCGTCCGCGCGTCCACCGAGTTCTCGGCGGCCCACGTGCTGCACGGGTACGCCGGCGCGTGCAACCGGGTCCACGGCCACAACTTCAAGGTCGAGCTGGAGGTCGAGACGCGATCCCTCGACGAGGTGGGCATGGCCGTCGACTTCACGGAGATCGAATCCATCGCCGCGTCGATTGCGCAGGACCTCGACCACCGACTGCTCAACGAAGTCCCCCCGTTCAACGAGGTGAACCCCACCGCGGAGAACCTCGGCGCGTACTTCTGGACCCGCACCAAGACCGCCCTGAAGGCCACTTCCCGGGGGGATGCGGTGCAGCTGCGCGCGGTGACGGTGCGCGAAAACGACCGCACGTCGGTCACCTATACCGAGCGCGAGGAGGGTGCTTGACAAGGGCCTGCCCTTGGGACACCTTCGCCGCCCCTGGAGCGACCGCTATGGCTCAAATCTGCATGGTTACCGGCAAGAAGCCCCTCACGGGGATGAACGTTTCGCACTCGCACATCCGCACGAAGCGGCGGCTGCTGCCGAACCTGCACAGCAAGCGCTACTGGGTTGCATCGGAGAACCGCTTCGTCCGCCTCCGTCTCTCGGCGGCCGGCATGCGCATCATCGACAAGCTCGGCATCGACGCGGTCCTCAAGGACGTGCGCGGTCGCGGCTACAAGGTCTGAGCGCGCTCGGACCTGCGTCCGCCCAGCCACACCAGCAAAGGCGCCCCGTACTCGCGGCGGCGCCTTTTGTCGTGGTTGTCTGCGAGCCCGGACGATGCGGTCGCAACGATGCGTTGGGCCGGTCAGACCGCCTGCACGAGCGAGGCGAGCAGCGGGGGCAGCCGTCCGACGCCGACGAGGGCGCTCGGCTGAAGTCGAAAGTCGGCCGGTGCCGTCGCGGCACGACACCGCACCGTCGGGCCGAAGCGGGTTTGGAGCTTCTCGGCGAGGGTGCGCTCTCGCGTCATGGCGTCCGCGTCCGGTCGCGGCGGCTCGACGGCGATCCAGAGGTCGCCCAGCGTGTAGCTCCGGGCAGAGGCGTCGAGCAGCCCGGTCAACCATTGACGCTCGCTCGCGGTCGCCAGCGCCGCGGCGGGTAGGCGCGCAACGACGAGCGTGGGCCCGGACGCCGGCGCGGGCGCGGGTGACGTCGCTGCGGGTGCGGGGGTGGTCTGCCCCGCCGCGAGCCGTTCCAGCGCGTTCGCGACCTGATGGCAGTCCGCGGGTCGGGCCGTCGGGTCCGGCGCGAGCATGCGGCACAGGAGCTGCTGCACCGCGGCGGTCGGTGCGGGCAGCCCGGTCGGCGCGAGCACGGGCGGCGCGTCTCGAGCAACCCGCGCGACGGCGGCGTGATAGTCGGCCCCGAACGGCAGGCCTCCGGCGATGCACTCCCACAGCACGGTCCCCAGCGCATAGATGTCCGCGCGGGGGCTGAGCTCCAGATTGAGCAGCTGCTCGGGTGCCATGTACGCCGGCGTGCCGACGACGATTCCGGCCATCGTCAGCTTCGGGGCGTGGGGCGCGAGCGGCTTGGCGATTCCGAAGTCGACGATCTTGGTGACCTCGGGCGTGCCGCTGCAGATCATCAGGTTGGCGGGCTTGATGTCGCGATGCAGCAGGCCACGCGCGTGAATGTCCGCGAGCCCCCGCGCGACCTGGGCCCCGAGCCGAAGCGCATACGGCCACGTGAGCACGCCGGTCTTGTCGAGCCGGTCGGCGAGGGAGTCTCCCGCCAGCATCTCCATCACGATGACCGGTCGCCCCTCGTGCTTGCCGAAGTCGATCACCTGCACGACATGTGCGCTCTTGATCGCGGCCATGGCTTGCGCCTCGCGGAGGAACCGGCTCTCGGCCTCCTGCGAGTCGGCGATGTCGAGCTGCTTCACCGCGACGCGATGACCGAGCGTGTCGTGCCGGGCGACGACGACCGTGCCCATGCCGCCGCGCCCCAGCGCTCGCTCGACGACGTAGCGGCCGAGGACGAGGTCTCCGAGCTTCATCGAATCACCGCCAGCTCGACGTCCTCGGTCGGCTGCACGAGGTCGGCGCCGACCAGAACCGTGGGTCGCCACGGTGCGACGCCGTCGCCCATGCCCACGACGATACCCAGGCGGCCGTCGGCCAGCACGACGCGCGAGCCCGGCGGGAGCGCGCCCTCGCACTGGACCAAGACGCGCATCCACCCGTCGTTGCCATGGGCGAGCCCGTGCGCGAGCAGCTCGACGCGCGTGGGCGGGTAGGGGCTGTGCGCGCGGACGAGCTCGAGCTCGACGACCTGCTCGATGGCGTGGCCGATCTCGTTCAGGGTGTCGCCGTGCAGTGCAGAGGCCGCCGCGAGCACGCGCAGCCGGTGGGCCGAGAGTTCCTCGCCTTCACGGAGCCCGCGCTTCGCCGAGGCGGCAAACGTGCGCGCGGCGTCGGGTGCCGACGCGTGGCCGTGGACGGCGAGCAGCGCCACGCCGAACGCGGCATGTCCGACCGCGCGTCGCAACGTCGTCGGGAGCCCGAGGGCCCCGGCGGCGTGCAAGATGCCGCGCGAGGCTGAGACCGCGCTGCGGCTCGCGTCCCACGTCACGGGCGCCATCTCGAGGGCGCGCAGCGTCGCGGTCGCGTCGGTCTCGAGGGCGCGCTCGAGGTGGCGCACGACGGTGAGGCCCAGGGTCCATGGCCATGTTTGGTCCTCGTACAGATGCGCGGCCGTCCGTTCGGCGGCGTGCAGCGCGAGAGAGAGCTGGGCGATCGCGAACAGCTCGCGGTCGATCATCTCGCCCTCGTCCCCGAGCGTGATGCCGTGCAGCTCTCGAACCCGGATCGTCTTCAGGACGGCGTCCTCGAGCACGCCCGATGGGTTTGAGAGGGCCTCGCCGAGCGCGGTGACCAGGGTGCGGAGCTCGGATGCAGGCGGCGGCGCGACGAACTCGATCTCGTGGGCGCCGAGCCGTCCCGCGGCTTCGACGAGCTGGCTGACCTTCGGGTGGTCGCGGTGGTGAATCGTCGCGATCTGCTTGTCGACGAAGGCACAGCCGGCGACCAGGTGCACCCGGCACGCCGGGCCGATGCTCCGCAAGGCCGCGCTGAGCGCTTCGCAGGCGCTGTGCGTGGCGTTGTGGGTCGGGCCATACGCCGCGGCAGTCTTTGCCGCCGCGTGGAGCCGCAGGACCAGGTCCACACCGGGTTGGGCCGTCGCGGTCATGGGTCGCCTCGGCGGCGGGCCTTCTTGAGAGCGCTGCGTACGTCGGGCGGTGCGAACAGCTCGGACACCGACCAGCGGGCGGCTTCGGCCAACGCTCCCGGATCGTTCTCGAGCACGTGGAGCGCTGCGACGCGAAGGTTTGCGGTCGTGTTCCGGTTGCGGGCCAGCGGCAGCAGCACGTCGCGCGTCAGCCCAGCATCCCGGACGCGGTTGCACACCAAGAATGCAGCGCGCGGGCCCCACGGTTCGGCCGCGGCATCGAGGACGGACCGGGCGAGCAGGCGCTCTTCGTGGCGCGCGGTGCTGGTCGCGAGGTGCGACGCGAGCGAGTTGCGAGCCTGGAAGGACCCGGTCTGCAGCACGCGGTCGACCGCCCCGTGGTGCTCCGAGAGCAGGGTGCCGTGCCGCATGTCGAGCAGGACCGCCGTCGCGACGTCGGGGTCGAGCTGCTCGAGCGCCTCGGCAAGCTGCGCCTGGGGGACCCGCCCGAGCACCCACGTCACCGCGGGGGCCTCCACCGTCGTGAGGTCGATGAAGTCGAGGAGCTGCGCGCGAAGCTCTTCGTCACGCAGAATCGTGTCGATGAGCGTGGACGCGTCGTCGGACGACGGCGCGTGCCCGACCAAGGCGTTGAGCAAGCGGACCGCGAAGGCTCCTCGCGCCCGCAGGCCCTCGGCGAGCGGCGCCGCCATGCGACGGTGCGGCTTCACGGAGGTCAGCACCGTGAGCAGGCGGTCTTCGTCGAGCAGTTCGAGAATGTCGTCGACGATGCCGGGGCGCGACCGCTCCAGCGCGACGAGGTATTGGAACGCCGTCTCGGGGCGCTCGCTCCCGAGGCTCGCCTCGAGACGCCTCGCGAGGCGGGCCGGGGCAAGTGTCCCGGGCATGCCGTCTTCACACAGGACCGACAGCTCCAGCGAGGCCCACGACGCGGCGTCCGTCGCCTTGCGCTGCAGCGTCCGCAGCAGGTCACCGTCGACCTCGTGCGCCCGCCGGCGAGAGGCATCTCGATACAGCGGGAGCTCCACGTCGAACTCGGGGCGCGTCGCCGCTTCGTCGAGCTGCCGCTGCCGAATGCGCAGCCCGTCCATCGGTGCCAAGGACGCCCCCCGCAATGCGGTGACCGACGTCGCCGCGATCTCCGGTGCGACGTCGGAGGCCTCCATGGTCTCGGCGAACGAGCGGGTCACGGTGAACCCAAACGCCTCTCCGTCCTCTTCCCAGGTCCACGCGCGCAGTCGCTCGGCCGCGTCGACGTTGAAGCGAACGTCGGCGAGCGCGTTCGCGAGGCGCAGGATGTCGGCGAGGTCGGTGGTCTCGGTCAGCCGAACGCTTCGCAGCCCGGCCATGAAGGCGTAGTAGCACCAGCCGCTGTCGAGGGCGTGGGTCGGCTCATCCCGCAGCTGCACGCCATCGGGATGAAGGCTCAGCGGCGCGGCGTCGTGCTCTCGCCACATCTTCAGCAGACGCTCGGCGAGTGCACGGGGCGGCGCTCCGCCTCGCGTGTTGCGGACCAGCGCGTCGAGCATCGCAGGGACGGTCGTCAGCGACTGCCGAAGCAGGGTGGACGACGCAGCGGGCGAGGGGGTCGACACGAGCGCCCTCAGTATGCGGTCGGCGAGCCGGTTTACGCGAGGTGGGCGTAGGTACGCACCTTCGCTATCAGCGCATCGCGGCGATTTGCCCCATCGCTGCTCAGGGCGCGGGGTAGCGGAGCCGGCCGGTGAAGTCGTCAAACCACGCCGAGCAGTTGCTACCCCAGTTGCGATCGCACGTGAGCGTGATGCGGGCGCGGCGGGTCTGCGCCGGGATCGTGACCGTGAAGCTCGTCGACTCCCAGCCTGTGTGATCCATGTTGGTGCGGTCGTGACGCGCAAGCTCGGTGGAGCCCGCGTCGTAGAACTGAAGCGTGATGTCGTGGGGATCGTCGATCCACCCGCTCGACCGCGACCACCCTTGAAACTCGAACGTCATGGCGAGGGCATCGACCGACTCCGCGTGCGGGGAGAGGTCGATGTCCTGCGTCAGCGCCGAGTTGCTCGCGGAGCCGGCGTAGAACGAGACCGAGCCGCCGCCGTGCGAGTGTTCGTCGTCGACCCGAAAGTCTCCGGAGGTCTGGACCCAGCCGGTGATGGCGGTCCCCACCCCGTCCGCCTCTGCGTCGGGGTTCTCGACGAGATTGGCGCTGGCCCCGGTGGCGACCAGCGAGACCATGGTGCTGGCGCTGCGGACCTGGACCCCATCGTCGTATTCGACCGCAAGCGCGCCGGAGGCGAGGCCTGGCGTGCCCGGGCCCACAGCGAGCTCGACCAAGCAGGCTGCGCCCGGGGGGAGCAGGCCGTCGCAGTTGCCCCCGGGTCCCGGGAAGGCGCCGGCGGCCCACTGCAGCGGCGCGGGGGGTGCCATGCCGCCGAGGATCTCGGCGGCGGCGTCCCCGGTGTTTTCGAGCGAGAGAACGATGACGTCCGGCCCGTCCAGCGCGCGCTCGCCCAGGTCGAGCGCAGCGCCGTCGGTGAACGCCAAGATGGCCTGCGCGGTGCCCTGGGTGGACTCCACGGTGGGGTCGCCGCTCGAGGAGTCGTCGCCGGTGTGCCCGGTGCTGTCCGCACCGGTCGTCGGGTCTGGCGTGGAGCCCGAGTCGGCGCCACCGCTCATCCCTTCGGTGCCGGCCGTCGTCGCCTCGGCGCCCGTGTCGTCGCCGTCGGAGGAGGCCTCGGTGTCGCTGTCGACGTCCGGCGGGTCCGGGAGAGCCGAACCACCGGAGTCGAACGAGCAGCCAAGCCCCATCGCGGCCGACAAAACGATGACTGCCGAATTCCGAGCGCCCCCACGCATCGTCTCGAGGGTAGCAGACCCCGTCCCCGTGTCCGTCCGGCGAAGGCTGCACGCGCGCAGGGTGGGCGCGCGCTCAGCCCTCGGGGCCCACAGGGACGGTCGCAGCGAAGCGACTGAGCTGTCGCTCCATTTTGCGCGTCGCGCCCGCAAGGGACCACGCCCACCCGGGCGTGCCGAGCTTGGGGTCGAAGTTGGCCTTCGTAAAGGCCGCCAAGCCTTCGCCGTCGATTGCCAACATCGCGGCGGCGTCGGTCGCGAGCGCGCGTGGAATGTCGGCGTCGGTCGTCGCGAGGTCCATCGACTGACTCCACAGCGCCGTCCAGTCTTCGCCGTCGAGGCTGGCCTGGACCACGCGTGCGCCGAGCCACAGCTGCGCGGCCGTGAAGAGCTGCTGCTGGGGTGCGCGCGTGCGACCCAGGCTCCCCAGCGCTTCGATCAGCCGCTGTGCGGTCGCCTCCGCGCTGGTCTCGCGCATCGTCTCGTTCGCCATGAGCAGCGCGTGGGGCCCGACGACGGCCACGCGGACGTCGAGCGTCTCGGCAGCGATACGCTGGGCGAGTCGGGCCATCGCGCGGTCTTGCGGCGTGGGGGTGTCGAGCAGTCGGCCCACGACCAGCTTCGCGCCGCGGCTGACCGGTTCGGTGGGCAGCCGCAGGGGAGCGCCGCCGTCGGTGAACAGCTGCGAGGCCGAGGTGGGCTCGGGCGGGGTCCAGCGCAGCCGAGCGAGGCTGGAGTCCGCTGCGTCGGCCCGTCCTTCGCCGCGCCAGCGCGCGAGCAGGTCGAAGATCGCAGGGACCTCTTCGGCGGCCTGTGGGGCGTGGACGACCAGCGCACAGCGTCGCGGGTCGAGCATGCGCTGCCACGCGTCGAGCAGGACGGCGTCGCGGACCGTGCCGGCTCGGGTTGGGTCGATCCGCTGGCTGTCCATCGGCAGCCCGAGGAGCGCACCCACGGTGCAGGCCGTGGCCACGTCGAGGGCGGTGCGTTCGGTCCCCTCGCGCGCTTCTTTTTCGCGGGCGCGGACGAGCGAGGTGGCGAGCTTGTCGCTGCGCGCTGCGGGGTCGAGCGGCTGCGCGAGCGCGCGGGCGATCCGTGGAAGCGCCGAGGCCGGACCGGTGACGTGAAGCTCGAGCCGGCCGGCGGCGCGCTGAAGCTCGGCTCGTGCGGCGCTTCGGCCGAGCCGGCGCTGGACCTCGGCGCGAAGGGTTCGGCCGATCGTACGGGCGACCAACGCCGGGAACGGTTGGCCGTCATGGTCGGGAATGAAGAGCCGCACGTGGACCTGCGGCGCCTCGGGCTCGAGCAGCCAGTACGTGATGAGGCCGGAGTCGAGCACGGCGCGCGCGGGTGCCGGCCACGGCGGCGCGAGCTTGCCGAGCGCCTCGGCTCGCTCCGGGACCGGGGCCTCGTCCCAGACCTCGGGGACGATGGGGTCCTTGTTGCGCTTGCACGCGGCCAGGCCAAGCGCGCTCGCGCCGAGCAGAACGGTCCGTCGTCGCAGGGTCACCGTTCGTCCTCCGCGGTTTTGGCGGGGGCTTGGGGAGCGGTCCGCGAGCGCGGGCCTGGCCCGTCTGCGACCACGCGGACGGCGGCCTCGAGCGGAAGCAGATCCGCGAGGGCGGGGGGCGAAGCGTCGAGCGCGACCGCGCCGGAGAGCGTGCGCGTGGCCGGGACCTCGGGCGCGGCGTGGGGATCGGCGGCGCTGAGCCGACGCGCGAGCGACAGCGGCCGTGCCAGCTCCGTGTCGTTGCGCCGCTCCATGCGACGGCGCTGCGCTTGGAGCAGGCGGCCTCCGTCGGCGAGGCGTTCGAAGCGAGCCGCGAGCAGGCCGGCGGGGTCTTCGGGGGCGCGCACGCGCACGGTGACGGCGGGTCGACGGGGGTCGTCTTCGAAGGCGCAGCGCACTTGGCTGGTCTTGGGTTCGGATTTCGCGCGGCGCTGGCGGCTGAGCGCCTCGCACCACGCCTCGCCCCACAGCCGTGCCGCGGGGGTGCCGGGCAAAGCCCAGACGAACGTGTTGCCTTTGGCACCCTTGCTCTTCACCACGGTCGCGGTGGGCGCGACGACGCGCTTGGCGACGCTGCGCGGCCGCGCGGGGTGGTCGGCGAAGGCCGCTTCGATCGTGGCCATCGTGGTCTCGCGTTCCGTCGGCGCGACCACGACCAGCGTCGCCTGCTCGTAGCGGGTGAGCGCATCGAGACGCGTCTGCACGGCGCGGACCTCGAGCTCCCCGAGCGCCGGGGGAACGGCCCGGCCGTCGTGGTCGAGACCGCGGACACCGTGCGCAGCAGCCAGCGCAACCCGAGGCGCGAGCCGCTTTCGCGGGATGTCGCGGCGCGCGGCGGAGAGGCTCTCTTTCCACAGCGCTTCGGTCACGGTGGGGGCGATGAACCGCTCGGCCTCCGCCTCGATCACGTCGGCGAGCAAAGAGACGGGGACGAGGGATTCGAAGCGAATCTGCGCGGGGCCGGTGGCGAGGTAGGCGATGCCGCCACCGTCTTGAACCATCGACTGGATGCCCCCGGGGGGCATGGTGCGATTGCCCTGCAGCAGCTGGTAGGCGAGGGCGTGGTGCAAGCCTGGCAGCTCGGAAGGATCGTCTTCGCTGCCGCGCTCCACGGCCAACACGACGGCCGCGACGGGCAGGGAGTCATCCTGGGCAACCAGGACGCGCAGCCCACACGGCAGCACGCGGTCGAGGACCGGTGCGCCCGGGGCTGCAGGGGGTGGCGTCACCGGCTGCGCGGAGACGGTCGGCGCCACCGGGGCGGCGTCTTCAGGCGCGGGCTCGGGCGGGGCCGCCGAGACCGAGAGGCTCGAACTCACCAGTGCGAGCCCGAGCAGGCAGGACGCCGCAGTCCGCCTCACCGGCCGCCGAAGACCTCTCGGCCTGGGTACACGGCGGTTCCACCCAGCGCTTCGGCGATGCGCAGCAGCTGGTTGTACTTCTCGGTTCGGTCCGATCGCGAGGCGCTCCCCGTTTTGATCTGACCCGCTTCCACCGCAACCGCCAGGTCGGCGATGAAGTCATCGCCGGTCTCGCCGCTTCGGTGAGACACCACGCTCTTGTAGTTGGCTCGGTGCGCCATGCGGACGGCGATCTGCGTCTCGGTCAGGGTGCCGATCTGGTTGACCTTCACGAGCAGCGCGTTCGCCACGCCGAGGTCGATGCCTCGCTTGAGCCGCTGCGGGTTGGTCACGAAGAGGTCGTCGCCGACGAGCTGTACGGTGGCGCCGAGCTTGTCGGTGAGGTCCTTCCAGCCGTCCCAGTCTTCCTCGTCCATGCCGTCTTCGATCGAGACCAGCGGGTACTTGGCGGCGAGCTCGACGTACAGATCGGCCAGGCCCGCCGAGTCGAGCTGGCGGCCGCCTTCACCAGCGAGGGTGTAGACCTTCTTGTCGCGGTCGTAGAACTCGGACGCGGCGACGTCGAGGGCGAGCGAGATTTGCTCGCCCGGCTTGTAGCCGGCCTTTTCGATCGCCTGGGTCAGCAGCCCCAGCGCCTCTGCGTTGCTGTCGAGGTTGGGCGCGAACCCACCTTCGTCGCCGACCGAGGTCGCCTTGCCAGCCTCTTTGAGCAGCTTCTTGAGGGTGTGGAACGTTTCCACGCCCGCGCGCAGGGCCTCGGGGAAGGTGTCGAAGCCGTGTGGGACGAGCATGGACTCCTGGAAGTCCATGTTGTTGTCCGCATGCGCGCCGCCGTTGACGACGTTCATCAACGGGACGGGCAGGGTGCGTGCCAGCGTGCCGCCGACGTAGCGGAACAGCGGCAGGCCGACGTCCTGCGAGGCCGCGCGGGCGACCGCAAGCGAGACGCCCAGCAGCGCGTTGGCGCCCAGCGCCTTCTTGTTCGGTGTGCCGTCGGCCTGCAGCATCGCCTCGTCGACGGTGACCTGGTCGGTGGCGTCGAGCCCGATGACGCTCTCGCTGAGCGTCTCGATGACGTTCTTCACCGCCTGGGTCACGCCCTTGCCCACGTAGCGCGACGCGTCGCCGTCGCGCATCTCGTGGGCCTCGAACTCGCCGGTGCTGGCGCCGCTGGGAACCGCGGCGCGGCCGACGTTGCCGAGTTCGGTGGCCACCTCGACTTCGAGGGTCGGGTTTCCGCGAGAGTCGAGGATCTCGCGCGCGTGGACGTCGATGATCGTGCTCATCGGCAGCGACACTACCCCCCGGGAGCGCCCGGCTCAACGTGGGGGGAGACGCCCCAAAACCCGGCGTGGGCCGCGGTTGACGCATGCGTTGGACCGGCCGTACGGTCCCTCCAGCATGCGCGAAGTCGTCATCGGCCTCTTGGGAGCGGGCAACGTCGGGGGCGGGGTGGTGCGCATCCTCCATGAGAACCAAGCCGACATCGAGCGGCGCTTGGGGGCATCGGTGCGGGTCAAGAAGATCCTCGTCCGCGACCCTGGCCGGGAACGGGACGTGGACCTGCCGCCCGAGCTGCTCACGACCGACCCACGCGAGGTCATCGAGGACCCCGAGATTCGCATCGTCGTCGAACTCATCGGCGGCATCGAGCCCGCGTACACGATGGCGATGGACGCCCTGGCGCGGAGCAAGCACGTCGTCACGGCGAACAAGGCGTTGATGGCCACCCATGGCAAGGCACTGTTCGCCGAGGCGGCGCGGCGCGGTGTGGCGGTGAACTTCGAAGCCGCGGTCGCCGGAGGCATTCCGATCCTTCGGTCACTCCGGGAGGGGCTGGCGAGCGACCGGATCGAGCGCATCACCGGAATCGTCAACGGCACCTGCAACTACATCCTCGACGCCATGTCGCGGACCGGTGCTGCCTATGAGGACGCTCTCGCCGAGGCGCAAGCGGCCGGATTCGCCGAAGCCGACCCGACCCTCGACGTCGAGGGCGGTGATGCGGCCCAGAAGCTCAGCCTGTTGACGTTGCTCGGCTTCGGCATGCGCGTCGACCCCACGCAGATCCCGACCGAAGGCATCACGCGCGTGCGGGCGTTCGACATCGAGGCCGCGGCCGAGCTCGGCTTCGTCATCAAGAGTCTCGCCGAGGCCCGGCAGACGCCCGAAGGTCCGATCCTCACCGTGTGCCCGGTGCTGGTGCCCAGCGATCATATCCTGGCGAGCGTACGCGGCAGCTACAACGCCGTGCTGGTCGAGTCTCGAGCGATGGGGCGCAGCCTCTACCACGGGCGCGGCGCGGGCCCGATGCCCACGGGCATGGCCGTCGTCTCGGACATCATCGAGCTGTGCCGTCACATCTTTGCTTTCGACGCTGGGCGGCCACCGCCTGAAGCCTTCAGCACGGTGGTCGAGACGGCGCCGCGCTCGGTCGACGACGAGGCCCACGAGAACTACCTGTGCGTCCACGTCAAGAACGTGCCAGGCGTACTCGGGCGGGTCGCGTCCTGCATGGGGCGGCATGGCGTGAGCGTCAAGCAGGTCAAGCAGACGCTTCGCGGGCCGGGTCGACCCGTCGACATGGTGCTGATCACCGAGCGGGTCCGCGACGCTCAGCTACGAGCGGCGGTCGCCGAGATCGACGCGTTCGACGACACCGACGGTCCGACCCATCGCTTTCGCCTTCGCGGTATGGACGCGGTCGACTGATGCCGATCCCGCCTCCGATGTGTCCGCCGGTCGACCCGGCGAACCTGCGTCCGATCGTGAAGGTTCGGCTGCTCTACGCCGATACCGACAAGATGGGCATCGCCTATCACGCCGCATACTTCCGCTACCTCGAGCTGGCGCGGGTCGAGCTGATCCGCGAAGCCGGGGTCCCGTACACTGAACTCGAAGATGCGGGGCTCGCTCTTCCGCTGTCGGATACGGGCGTTCGCTACCTCTCTCCCGCGCTGTACGACGACCTGATGACGGTCGAAATCGGCCTGTCGTTGGTGACGCGCGTCCGGGTCCACTTCGACTACCGCGTCCGGGTGCACGCGGGCGACCGACGCGGGCTCGACCACGACCTCGATCTGCTGACGGCGCAGACTCGGCACGCGTGCGTACGCCGTGAGGACGCGCGTCCGGACCGGCTGCCGATCCCCGTCTACGACGTGCTGCGGGCGTGTGTACGGCCGTCCTCGCGTCCCGAATCGTAACGACCCGCGGCTGTGACCCCGGGCGTTTCCTGTGATAAGCCGCTCAGGCTCGCCCAGGAGTTGCCCTGATGGATCGTACGCTCGTCCTCGAATTCGTCCGTGTCACCGAAGCCGCCGCAATCGCGTGCTCGCACCTCATCGGCCGCGGCCAAAAGGACGCCGCCGACGCGCGCGCAGTCCAGGCAATGCGCCAAGCATTCGATCGCGTGCCCGTCCGCGGCACCGTCGTCATCGGCGAAGGCGAGCGCGACGAAGCCCCGATGCTCTACATCGGTGAGCAGGTCGGACCCGAAGGCTCGGACTTCGAGGTCGACATCGCCGTCGATCCGCTCGAGGGCACCAACCTGTGCGCCGAGGGCGGCCCGGGCTCGCTCGCCGTGCTCGCGGTGGCCGAGCGCGGCAAGTTGCTCAACGCGCCCGACACGTACATGGAAAAGATCGCGACCGGTCCCGAGGGGCACGGCGTGGTCTCTCTGCACAAGACGCCCACCGAAAACGTCCATGCGCTCGCCGAGGTGCGGGGCTGCAAGGTCTCGGAGATCACCGTCGTCGTGCTCGAGCGCGACCGGCACACGGACCTGATCAAAGAGCTGCGCGGCGCCGGAGCGCGCGTCTTCCTCATCTCCGACGGTGACGTCGCCCCCGCCATTGCCACGTGCATGCCCGAGAGCAGCATCGACATGGTCTACGGCACCGGTGGCGCGCCCGAAGGGGTGCTCGCGGCGGCGGCTCTGCACTGCATGGGGGGCTGCTTCAAAGGCCGGCTTCGCTTCCGAAACGAAGGCGAGCGCGAGCGTGCCCAGGCCATGGGCATGAAGGACCCCGACGCGTTTTTGGAGATGTCCGACCTCGTTCGGGGCGACGTCATCTTCTGCGCCACGGGCGTGACGTCCGGCCCCATGCTCAAGGGCGTGCGTCGCATTGGCGACCGCCTGCACCCGCAGACGCTCTCGATGCGCTCGGCCACGGGTACGATCCGGACCGTCGAAACGGTGGTAAAAGCCAACCGCTTCTCCGAGCTCTACGGCGGTTGAGCGTCCGCTGCAGACGGCAAAGAGCGAGAGGTGCCTTCGGGCCCTCTCGCTTTTTCGTTCAGGGCCGGGGGTCGCCTTCGAGCTCGACGCCGAGACCGTCGACCAGGCGGTTCACGTAGGCGAAGTACGCGGTGACCTGGTTCGCATCGAGGATCTCGGCGTCGTCCAGACCGGCGTCGCGCATGGCCTGGAGATGCGCGGGGGTCATGGCCGCCGGGTGGTGCGTCAGGGCCAGGGCGTAGTCCAGCGTGGCCCGCTCGCGCTTGGTGACGTGCGCGGGGTGGGGGCCCTCGCCGCGTCCGAACGCTTCGAGCGCGTCGAGACAGGCGGGAACATCGAGGTTCGTGGGCAGCTCGCGGGCCAGACCGGCCCGGTGGTGCGCTACTCAATAATGGCAGGCGTTGGCCGCCGAGACCGCGACCGCCAGCGTCTCGCGCTCGCGTCGAGACAAGCCGACCGTCGCGTGCATGGCCGCGGCGTAGAGCCGAAGGTGCCCGTCGAGAGTGTCGGGCCGCAGGCTGTGAATCTGCAGCACGTTGTCGACGCGGCCGGTGTGGGGATCGACGGCCGCCTTGTACAGCCGCGCGAGTCGGCCCCCCTGGGCGCGCACGTCGTCTTCGTCGAGCACCTTGATCCACGCCATGTCAGAGCGCCTGCGCGGTGAGGTCATCGAAGAGAGTCGCAGCATCGGCCTTGGTCCAGAGGCCGATGCGTCCTTTGCCCTCGAGCGTGTCGTCGTGGGTCACGAGGACCGATTTCTCGTTCATGAACAGCTCGAAGCGGTTGCCCTCGGCGAGGACGCGCATGGTGTGCCACTGCGTCGGGTCGAGGTCGATGTCGGCCGCTGCGAACGCGCTGCGCTGCTCGTTGACCACCACGTAGAAGCGGACGTTCTTCTCCAGCGGGTTCCAGCGCGCGATGTAGTAGTTGCTCGGCCCGTCGGCGCGAAAGGCTACGCCACCGCCTTGGTCTTGCTTGCCGGTTTGGGCCTTTACGGCCACCGTGAGCTCGACGTCGGTGCTTTCGAAGCCGGGCGCCAGCGCGAGGTTGTAGGTCTGCCCTTCGTTCGTCGTCTCGAGCACGCCGAACGCGGTGCCGCCCGAGGGCGCGGCCGCATCTTTGGCGCCGCCCCACGTCGCCGGTCGGCCGACGCTGGCGGTCTCGAGCAGGTCGAACCCCTTGGGTGCTGCGCCTGCGGCGAGGTCGTCGAACGCCCAGCGCTCGAGCGCTGCGCCCGTCGCCGTCTTGGCGGGCTCGGGCTCGGGCTCGGACTTGGCTGCAGCGGGCGCCTTCGCGTCGGTCTTGGCCTTGGTCTCGCTGGCCGCGGGCGTCGTACCGCTGCACGCGAGCAGCGAAAAGGCGAGGGGAAGCATCGGGCGGAGCGTGGTCACCGAAGGTCGATGGTACCGCCGCATCAAGCCGGGATGTAGCCTCACCGGGTGACGCTGCGGTTCGGTATCGACCTGGGGGGGACGAAGGTGGAGCTGATCGCCTTCGAGGGTCCGAAGCCGGTCCTGCGGCGGCGCGTTCCGACGCCTGCGGACGCCTACGACGCCATCGTGCAGACGGTCGCGACGCTCGTTCACGACGCCGAGCGGGCGCTGGGGCAGTCAGGCTCGGTCGGCATTGGGACGCCGGGCTCCGTCTCCCCGAAGACGGGCCGGATGCGCAACTGCAACACCGTCGTCCTCAACGGGGAGCCGCTCCAGGCGGACCTCGAGGACGCGCTCGGGCGATCGATCCGCTTGAGCAACGACGCCAACTGCTTCGCGTTGTCGGAGGCGGTCGACGGCGCCGCGGCGGGTGCGGACGTGGTGTTCGGCGTCATCCTCGGCACCGGCGTCGGCGGGGGCATCGTGGTGCATGGCACGGTGCTCGAGGGCGCCAACGGCGTGGCGGGCGAGTGGGGCCACAGCCCGCTGCCGGGGCCGTTGGACGACGAGCGCCCCGGTCCCGCGTGCTACTGCGGCCGCCGGGGCTGCATCGAGACGTTCCTCAGCGGCCCGGCCGTTGCGGCAGAGCACGCGCGGCGCACGGGCGAGCAGGCGTCCCCGGTCGAGCTTGCCGCACGGGACGACGAACCGACCTGGGCGCGGTACGAGGACCGACTCGCGCGCAGCCTTGCGCCCGTGGTCAACGTGCTCGATCCCGACGTCATCGTGCTCGGCGGAGGCCTCAGCAACGTGACGCGGCTGTACGCGAACGTGCCGAGGCTGCTGGCGACGCACGTGTTCTCCGACGTGTTGAACACCCGCCTCGTGCAGGCGCAGCACGGCGACAGCAGCGGCGTCCGCGGTGCGGCGTGGCTATGGTCGTAATGTCCGCCGGCGTCGAAGCCCGAGCAGTCCCAGCAGCAGCAGGGCCAGACCGCCGCCGCCACGCCCCGACGTGACCGCACAGGTTCCACCGCTGCCGCCTCCGCCGTCACCGCCCGCCGAACTCGCGCTCGCCGAGGCGGAGCTCGAGCCGTCGGTGTCGGTCGTGGGTCCGGTCGTGGACGCGGACGTGGTGCCTTCGGTGCCGCCGCCTTCGGTGCCGGGAGTCTCGCCGGAGGTATCGCCGTCATCTCCGCAGCTCGCGACCCCGATGAAGTTGGAGTCCGTATCCTCGCAATCGGACGGCCCGTCTCCGTTCAGGACGACGACGAGCTCGAACATGTGCGCCTCGTAGGTCCGGCCCTGGGGGTCCGTGACGTCGACCTTGATGAGGATCTGCTTGCCGATGGCTTCTTCGGGCGGGAAAAACTCGAGGGAGAAGTTGGGATCGGACAGCTCGGTGGCCTCAGAGAACGGGACCCAGGCTGGGGTCCAGTCGACGTTCTCGGATCCTTCGGTCGTCGAGAAGTAGCCCGTGACCGTCGTGCCAGGGAGTCCGTCCGCACAGCCTTCGATGACGGCGGCCTCGTTCGCATAGACGATCAGCTCGTCGTTGACGATCGCGCCGGCGGGTCCCGTGGCGGCAGGGTCGCCCCCGTCGTAGACGCGGACGACCGACCCTGTGCGAGGACTCCAGATGTTGAACGCGGGCTCCCAGGTGTAGCCCCAGATCATGTACACCCCCTCGTCCACGTTGCTGGTATCCCACTGGACACCGGCGGCGACGCTTTCGTTGGAGATAGGGAGCCGGGCATCGTCGGCAGTGATGCGGGTCCAGCACCCGGCCCACTCCGGGCTCGACTCCATGATTTCGTCGGAGCTGACGGCGGACGCAACGATCAAACCCTTGTCGACGGCCGCATCGACGTCGGCCTGGGTGATCCAGGTCTCCGGTGAAACCTGCGAGTTTTCCTGGCGACAGAACGCAAAGAACTGATGACGACGCGAGTCGGCGACCTCGTCGGGCAGCAGATCTTCGCCGGGGCTGGGGTCTTCGTCGGCGATGCCGTACGTGAACTCGTACACGGGGTTCTGCGTCCGGTCGACGAACTCCATGCACGTGCTCTGCTCCCATTCGACGGGGAGCCTCTTCTTGATGCCGTTTTGAGCCTGCGCCACGCCCGGAAAGAGCGCGGCGGAAACGAGCGCAGCAGCGACGAACACGGGCCTGGAGGAAGCGACCATGCCCCTTGAGTGTGTCTGGACCCGCCCGCGTCCACAAGGGTCGCCGTGCGCCCGCTCCCGCAGCGCAAGCTCGTTTGCGCTACGCCTCGAAGGAAGCGTGGGCCCGCCAACGTCGGCGGCGGGCCCGCGAGCGCGGAATCAGCCGGCGGAGGCGCTGCCGGCCAGGGCGGCCGTGAGCTTGGTCAGCGCCTCGGTGCCCTTCTTCGGCACCGACATCACGGTGGCTTTGGCGTCCCCGACAGTTGCCTTGATGTCGGCGTCGAGCTTGATCACCAGGTCGAGCTCGGCCTGAAGCTCGGCCTTCTTTTCGGCCTTGAGCAGCGGGTTGGCCAGCTTCGCCTGGAGCGACGACTGCAGTTTGGTGACCAGCCCCGTCGCCTTCACGCCGAGCTCGGCGAGGTGGCCCGCGGCCGTCTTGGCGCGCGCCGGCGTCTCCTTGAGACCCACCGCAATGCCCTCAATCGTGCCGAGCATCGTCTCGATCTCGGCCTTGGCGTCCGCCGACACGTCCGCGTTGAACTCGACCGTGCCGCCATCGAACTTGGCGCTGGCCATCGCGGTGAGGTCGGCCGCGTTCATGCCGTAGCGGGTGGGAATGGAGGTGAGCTGGTCGATGACGACGTCGACGTCGTAAATCGGCTGCAGGACCAGATCGACTTCGGCCTGGATTTTTTCGGGGATGGTCTGCAACTCGACCATCGGATCCGCGTCTTCTTGGGCGGCTTCGTCAGGAGACTCAGAGCCCTTGTCGCTCTTCTTGCAGCCCATTGGGGTGAAGGCGAGAGCACAAAGGACAAGCAGCGTGGACATGCGTTTCATGGCGGCGACTCTTCAAACGGGTTGTTGTGGTGTTCAGAAGGACGCAGGCCGGCGCGGCGAAGAAGCCAAGTCCCCGTCGTCATCGACACTCCAGTTGCAGCTGGATGTCGAAGACGCCGGTGGGCGCTGGCGCAGCGTTCATCGAGAATGACGGGGCGGTCTGCCCCGAGTTGCGCGGTCCGTGCAGCCCAACCACGAAAAAAGCCCGTGAGTTGTTCACGGGCTTTTTTGTGTGGGCGGGGTGCAACCTCAGGCGCGGGCGTCGTCGCCGGCCTCATCGTCCACAGGCGGCGCGTCATCGACGGATTCGTCGTCGCCGGACTCGTCGTCGTCCTCTTCGGCTTCGGCCTTCATCGCCGCGCGCTCCTTCGCGATGCGCTCGGAGTCCTTGGCGTAGTCGAGGTCGTCGGGCTTGGCGCGGCGCACGAACATCAGCCACAGGCCTGCGAGCAGAAAGCTCAGCGTGAACCACTGCGCGGGCGTGAGGCCAGCATAGCGGGCGTCCGGCGTGCCGATGACCCCCGCCGACGCTTCATCGGCGCGGAAGAAGTCCAGCGCGAACCGGTACGGCGCGTACGCGGT
Organism: Myxococcota bacterium; assembly: GCA_039024335.1. Lineage (GTDB taxonomy): Bacteria > Myxococcota_A > Polyangia > Nannocystales > Nannocystaceae > CAJXVA01. Next base: position 33,724 of record JBCCQM010000006.1, on the reverse strand, counting down.
GGCGACCATGCCGACCAGCCAGCCCGGGCGCTTGTTCTTCCAGTCGACGAAGAAGTAGACGGTGACGCACAGCGTGATGGCGAACATCAGCTCGAGCAGACCCAGGTCGTAGCGCCAGGAGCCGTCCGGCCACGGACCCACCGCCAAGAAGGTGCCTTCTTCGACCACGCGTCCGGGGTGGTCATGAACGACGGAGCAGCCCATGCGGCCGAAGCACCAGCCGAGCAGCAGGCCGAAGATGGTGGCGTCGGCGTAGACGATGACCGGCTGCTTCTTCAGCTTGAGGTACGTCATCATGCCGACGAACGCCCCGAAGAAGCCGCCAACCGACGACAGGCCGTTCCAGATCCTCAGCAGGACCCAGGGGTCCTCTTTGACCTGCTCGGGGAAGTAGAAAATGACCGAGACCCAGTGCGAGATCACGAAGGCCGCGACCAGCATCCAGAACAGGTAGTCGCGGAAGAGGACCTCATCGATGTCCTTTTCCTTCGCGTACTTGAGGCACTGCCGCCATCCGAGGATGACGCCGGTGGCGACCAGCGGACCGAACGGCTGCAGCTTGAGCGGCTGGCCGAGCAGCGGCGGGTTCTCGACGAGCGTCAGCGTCGGGATCTCGATGAACGGGATAGCCTCGAGCATGGGTTCGGCGAACCCTAGCCCAATGGGTCGCCGGCGGCAAAAGTGGCTCGAGAGGCCGTGTGTGAGCGTCTATGGACTCTCCACGGTCTTTTCATGCGACGGCTGGAGACCATGGCCTCCGCCGCCGGGCGTCCGAATCTCCACGGTGGCTCCGGCGGCAAGCGCCTTGCTGAAGCGGCCGGGTTGCTCGGCTGCGTCGACCAGGCACGCACCCGGCGCCCCCTGGCCGCCGCCGTCCAAGCCGAACGGCGGCACGACCCGGCGATCGGAGAGTAGGGACACCTGCAGGTCGCGCAGCACCGTGAAGCGGCGGACCAGCCCGTCGCCCCCCGCGTGTGCGCCGGGGCCTCCGCTACCATGACGCAGCGCGAACGCGTCGAGCCGGATCGGAAACCGCAGCTCGAGCGTCTCGGGGTCGGTGATACGGGTGTTGGTCATGTGCGTGTGAACGCCGCTGCGTCCGGGTCCGTTCGGGGTCGCTCCGTCGCCGCCCCCGATGGTCTCGTAGTAGCCGAACGACGCGTCGCCGAACGTCAGGTTGTTCATCGTGCCTTGACTGGCCGCCTTGCGTCCGACGGCTGCGAGCAGCACGTCGACCACGCGCTGCGCCGTCTCGACGTTGCCGCCGGCGACCGCACGATGGGGCTCGGGGTGCAGCAGCGAGGGCTGCGGAAGCACCAGGTCGACCGGCTCGAGGCAGCCCTTGTTCAGCGGGATCGGCTCGCCGACGAGCGTGCGCAGCACGTACAGGACGGCGGCCAGCGTGACCGCGCGCGGGGCATGCAGGTTGTGTTCGCCGCAGTCCGCGGTCCCGGTGAAGTCGACGCGGAGCCTGTCTGCGTGTCGGTGCAGGGCGACCACGATGCGGTGCCCGTCGTCGGTGACGTCTTCGTAGCTCGCGTGGTCGAAGGGCAGGGCGCCGATGGCCTGCCGAACGGCAAAGGCTGCGTGATCCTGCACGTGGCGCATGTGCGCCTGGACCACGGTCAGCCCGACCTCGTCGCAAAGCGCGTGCAGGAGCAGCGCGCCGGTGTGGTTCGCGGCGACCTGCGCCTGCAGGTCCGCGACGTTTTCCGCGGGCCGGCGAGCGGGATGCGGCCCCCCCTCGAGTACCGCGGCCACCGCCTCGTCGTCGAAGCGCCCCGCCGCGACGATCGTCGTGCCGCGAAACACCACGCCTTCTTCAGCCAGGCTCGTCGCGTGCGGCGGCATGCTGCCCGGCGTGATGCCGCCGACGTCGCTGTGGTGCCCTCGCGAGGCGACGTAGAACGCAACGGTTCCGTCGACGAAGACCGGCGTGACGACCGTGATGTCCGGCAGGTGGCTGCCGCCCGCCGCGGGGTCGTTGGTGGCGAACACGTCGCCCGGGCGCGGGGTGGGGTGCTGCGCTGCGATGGCGGCGACCGACTCGCCCATGGCGCCCAAGTGGACGGGCATGTGCGGTGCGTTGGCGACCAGGCCGCCGTGGGCGTCGAACACCGCGCACGAAAAGTCGAGGCGCTCGCGAATGTTGGTCGACAGCGCGGTGCGACGCAGGACCTCGCCCATTTGCTCGGCGATCGCCATGAAGCGGCTGCCCATCACCTGCAGCGTCACCGGGTCGCGGGACGTATCGAGGGCGCGGGCCGAGCGTGTACCGACGTCTTCGATGACGAGCACGTCGTCGGGGCCGCGGCGCATTCGCCAGCCGGGCTCCAGCACGATGGTTCCCGTCGCTTCCAAGATGAGCGCGGGCCCGTGCAGCTCGGCCGGCAGGGCCTCTCGGCGGTAGCGTGGCGCGTCGATCCAGGCCCCGTCATGCACGAGGCGACCCGGCTGCGGTGGCGCCGGCCGTGCAGGGGCGGGGATGGGGGACGGCGGCGGCGGCTGCTCGCACACGAGTTCGACCCGAACGCTCACCACCTCGAGCCGGTGCTCGGGGCGGGCGTACCCGAAGGTGGTCGCGTGGACGCGCTCGAACTGGTCGCGCAGCGTGGCGGCATCGCCCCATGGCATCTCCAAGGTGGTCTGCGTGCCCGCGTAGCGAAGCGCGACCGTCCGCTCCACCCGCGTGGGCGAGTCCTCGCCTTGCAGGGAAGCTCGGCCCTGAGACTCGAGCTCGGTCAGCGCAGGTTCCAGACGGTCGAGCGCTGCGTCGTCGAGGGGCGCCCGGCCTCCGTCCCGCTCGGCGTGCCATCGCACCGCGGCGCGGCCGATGCCCCAGGCCGAGAGCGCGCCCGCCAGCGGATGAAACAGCAGGGTGCGGACGCCGAGTGCCTGCGCAACGGCGCAGCCGTACTGCCCGCCCGCGCCGCCGAACACGACCAAGGCGTGCTCGCGCACGTCGTGCCCCTTGGCCACGGTCACGGCGCGAATCGCCGAGGCCATGCTCTCCACGGCGACGTCGAGCAGGCCTTCCGCGGCGCGCAGAGGTTCCAGGCCCGCCGCCTCCGCGAGCGCGGCGACCCCAGCCTGGCTGCGCTCGACATCGATGGGGAAGGGGAAGCGGTCGGGGGCGATGCGGCCCAGCGCCACGGCGACGTCGGTGAGCGCCACCTCGGTGACGTCGGGATGCCCGTAGCACAACGGCCCCGGCGTGGCCCCGGCGCTGTGTGGTCCCACGGTGAAGCGCTGGCCGTCATAGCGGCACAGCGACCCCCCGCCGGCCGCCACCGTGTGAATCGACATCATCGGCGTCCGAACGCGGACCCCGGCTACGTGGGTCTCGTAGACCCGGTCGAACGCGCCGCCCCAGCGGCACACGTCGGTGGACGTACCGCCCATGTCGAACCCGATCACGGCGGACAGACCGAGCTGCTGTGCAAGCGCGGCGCAGGCGACGACGCCACCGGCCGGTCCGGACAGCACGGCGTCCTTGCCCCGAAAGCGCGACGCGTCGGCAAGACCGCCGGAGGACTGCATGACCCGAAGGCGTGAACCGGGCAGCTTCGTCTGCAGGTGCGCGAGGTAGTCGTGCAGCAGCGGCGTCGTGTAAGCGTCGACGACCGCGGTGTCGGTGCGCGCGAGCAGTCCTGGCGTGCGGGAGACGTCCGTCGAGCACACGACCGTCGTGAATCCATGCGTGCGCGCGTGCGTAGCCATCCGCTGCTCGAGGCTGGGGTCGGCGTGCGCGTGCATCACGACGATCGCCAGCGCGTCGAAGCCCTGTCGGCGAAGCGCGGCGAGGGTGGTACCCAGCACGGCTTCGTCCGGCTCCGCGAGCACCGTCCCGTCGGGGGCGAGGCGCGCGTCGACTTCGACGACGGCGTTGGGCAGGGGCGCGGGCGTGGGCAGCTCGAGCGCGAACAGGTCGGGCCGGCTTTGGTCACCGATCTGCAGCAGGTCGCCGAAGCCGCGGGTGATGAGCAGCGCACATGCGCGACCCCGCCGCTCGAGCAGGGCATTGGTCGCGAGCGTCGTGCCGAGCCGGACCTCGCACGGGGGAATCGGGTCGCCCTCGCCGAGCCGCAGCAGAGTCCGGATGCCCGTCAGCGGGGCGTCGTCGCTGCTAAGGATTTTGACCGCGTGGAGTCGATGGGTGTGCGGGTCCTGCCCGATGCAGTCGGTGAACGTCCCGCCGCGGTCGATCCACACCCGCCAGCGAGGCTCAGCCACCGTCGGCCTCGTCGCGTGCCCTGTACTGCGCGACGCGCTTGACGTACTCGCGCCACGAATACGCGATGAACTCGGCGTCCTTTTCGGTGCAGGCCCGCAGCAGCTTCATCGGGTTGCCCACGACCACGCTGCCGGTGGTGACGCGCTTTCCGGGTGGAACGATCGCGCCGGCGCCGACGATGCTGCCGCGCTCGATGACCGCGTTGTCCAGGATGACGCTGCCCATGCCGATGATGCAGTCGTCCTCGACGGTGCAGCCGTGCAGGACGACGCGGTGCCCGACCGTGACGCGATCGCCGACGGTGGTGACCGAGAGACCCTCGGTGTTGTGGATGACGGTCCCGTCTTGAATCGAGGTTTGGGCGCCGATTCGGATTGGGCCGTCGTCTCCGCGAAGCGTGGCGGTGGGCCACACGCTCGACTGTGGGCCGATCGAGACCTCGCCGATGATGATCGCGGCCGCGTGCACGAACGCCGCCGGATCGATCTGCGGCTCATGGTCTTCGAAGCGCTCGAGCATGCCGGCGTTGCATACCATGCGCGCCGGGGTCTACCGCCCGGCTCGATAGCATCGTCATCGGGCAACATGTCCCTAAGGAGCATGTTGTGAAAACCGCCCGTCGCACGACGGTTTGGGCGACCCTGCAGATCCCGCTCCGCCCGCACGATGTTCTGCGGCGCAATTGGCGCCTCATTTTCGTCCTGAAGAGGGCCATGGTTAGAGTTGATTATGTTTGTTTTAAAATCTTTGAAATTGTAGCTTTGATAGCATGACGACGCCCCGATGGACCTTCGGAATCGCGCTTCTTGCGCTGTGCGCCTGTGACCCGCTGGTCGATTCGGAGTCCGAAGAGGCTCCCGGCGCGGCTGCACCCGAGGATGAAGAGGGGGTCTGGTCACCGGGCGGCGGCGACCCGTACGACCCTGAAGTCCCCGATCACAACGCTCCGGATCCAGAGCCCGAGCCCGAGCCCGAGCCCGAGCCGGACGCGCTCACGGGCGCCGGCTTCATCACCGACCCCGACGGAGGCGTCACGGCGTTCGAGTGTTCGCTGTACGACCAGGACTGCGGCCCCGACGAGAAGTGCAACGTGTGGGCGAACGACGGCGGCTCGAGCTGGAACGCGACCCGGTGCGTGCCGCTGGATCCGGAGCCCGACCGGCCGGGGGAGCCGTGCCAATCCGAGGGACCCGGCAGCGGCGTCGACTCGTGTGAGGAGGGGTCCTTCTGCTGGGACATCGACGCCGAAGGCAACGGCATGTGTACGAACTACTGCGAGGGCTCGGAGCAGGCGCCGACCTGCAGCAACCCCGCCGAGTCCGTCGCGGCGGGGAAGACCTTCTGCCTGTGCCTGCCGGTCTGCGACCCGCTGATCAACGACTGCCCGGCGGGGTGCGGGTGCTACATGGCCGACGAGACGACCTTTCAGTGCGTTCCGGATGCGTCCGGTGAGGACCTGGGCGGCTTCGGTGACCCCTGCGAGTTCACCAACGCCTGCGACCCGGGGCTGCACTGCACCTCGAGCGAATACGTCGAGTGTGAGGGCAGCCGGTGCTGCACGTACTTTTGCGACCGGTCCAAGCTGGACACGTGCCCCGGCGAGCACGTCTGCACGCCTGCGTACGAGGACGGAACGGCGCCTCCGGGCAACGAAGACGTCGGCCTGTGCTTGCTGCCGTGAAGCTCAGCCCTCGGCTTCTTCACGCAGCAGGATTGGACCGACGTCGGCGTGGACCTTGCCCAGCATTTCGCGGGGCTCGTAGAACGCACGGATCGCGTCCATGTCGGCCTTCACATCGCCCGTCGGCATGATCGGGGGGCCGAACCCGCCTTGCTTGCGGCCGTAGTCCAAGAAGCCCGGCACGATGGGAACGTTGGCGCCCACGGCGATGTGATAGAAGCCCGACTTCCAGTAGTCGCGGCGGCTGCGGGTTCCCTCGGGTGGGATGACCAGTGCGAACTGGTCGCGCGCGTTGAACTCGTCGACCATCTGTCCGACCACGCCGTTGGGCTTCGTCCGGTCGATGAAGACGCCGCCGACGCCTCGGACCACGGCGCCCAGCCCCGGCTGGTTGACCGCGTCCTTGACCATCCACGACATGTTGAGCCCGATCTGCTGGGCCATCATCACCATCAAGATGCCGTCCATGTTCGAGCTGTGTGGCCACGCAAGCCCGACGAACTTCTTCGGCTCGGGCTTGGGCGTGATGAACTCCCAGCCAAGCGCGCGCAGCGAGAGGGACGAGGGGTACGCCAGCATCGACATGACGCCCGACGTATCACGCGAACGCCTGTGCGCTCAGCAGGAATACGCACGCGCGAGGGCGGCATTGACGAGCGCGCCGCCCGTGTATGCGGCGCCTTCGCCCGCGCCGAGCGTCGAAGCGCCGAGGCCCGCCTTGATGCCGTCGTTGCCCAGCCCCTTGGCGAGTCGAGCCCGAAGCGTCTCTGCACCGTCCTCGGGCGTCTCGGGCAGCAGCATCACGAAGGTGTCGCGGTTGTAACGGGCAACGATGTCGACGTCACGGCACGTGCCGGCGAGCTGCCGGGCCACGCGGGACGCGATCGCATCTCGCTGGCCCGCGGCCGGCGCGTGCACGGCCAGGACCGAGAGTGGGCGGCTGTAGCGATGGGCGCGTGCGACTTCCGTCGGCAGGCGATCGCGCAAATAGGTCGGCGTGTACACCTGGGTGACGGGATCCTTCGCGTCGAGTCGCCCGCCGACGGGCTGGTTGGCGTCCTTGGCTCGAGGACGATCGCGCGCCCGGCCAGGTTCGTCTGCGTGGGTTCCGAGCCGAACGAGGATGTGCGTGCGCGCGAGCAGCTCCACCTCGGTCGTGCCCAGGCGGAAGAAGTCGCAGCCCGTGCGCCGGTATGCTTCGTCGATGATGCCCGAGGGCGCATATTCTCCCACGAGCGCGACGATCGGCGTTGACTTGGTCTTCGGGTCATTGGCGAGCACTTCGAGCGCGCCGAGGCACAGCGACAGCGGCTGGTCCAGGGTCACGTAGATGACGTCAGGCCCGAACGTCGCGGCTGCGGTAGGCAGATGCGCGGGCGCCCGTGTGATCGGCAGGCGGCCGATGAGGTAGCCGGCCTCCTCGAGGCAGCGCTCCGCGGGAACGGCCTCCGACGCGCCCGCGCGAACGTGCAGCACGCGCCCCCGTCCGGGGTGCGAGGAGAACGTCCGCAGCTCGTCCGCGGTCCAAAACGGACTCTCGGCGGCGACTTCAAGGGAGCGGACGGCGTTGTCGAGCGGGGCCACGGGCGTCGCATCGTCGAGACCGAGGCGGAACTTGAGGGCAGCGCGTCGACTCAGCTCAGGACGAAGATGTACACCGCCGCCCCGATGACGGCCGCGAGCAGCACGAACACGATCACCAGCGGGACCACCGAGCGGCCGCCGGATGCCGCCGCGGCCGGAGGAATCGGCGTGTGTGGCCCCGTCCCACGCATGCCGTCGGGGGCCGTGGCGCTGGACGACGGTGCGGGGGTGGGGTCGCGCTCTTCGGCCGCCGGCTGACCGTCGAAGTCGGCGAGCGCCAGCGGTGCCGACGGGTCGTAGTCGATCGGGGCGTTCCCAGCCATCAGCGAGTCCAACGGCTGCGAGCCCAGCTCGGGTGCGTCCGAGTCCTCGTCGATCGATTTGAAGTTCGTGAACTCCTCTTCGATCAGCTGAAGGATGACGTTGGCCTGCTCCGGAGCCTTCTTCTCGGGTGCGGCCTTGGGCTCTTTGGTGCGCAGCTCGTCGAGCAGCGCGCGAAGCGTCCGGGCGCTGACCTTGAGCTTGCGCGAGAACAGGAACCCGAGCAGGTCGTCCGCGAAGTCCGACGCGTTCTGGTAGCGGTTCGCCGCGTCCCGGGCGAGCGAGTTTCGGACGATTTCCTCGAGCTCCGGCGGGATGTCGGGGTTGATCGCCCGCATCGACGGAATCTCGGCTTTGCGGACGTTCTCGACCGTGTCGTAGTCGGTGTCGGCGAGGAACAGCCGCTGCCCGGTGAGCATCTCGAACGCGAGAATGCCGACGGCGAAGATGTCCGCGCGGTGGTCGACCTCTTGGCCGTGGGCGGCCTCCGGTGCAAGGTAGGCGAACTTGCCTTTGACGACGCCGGGGTCGGTCGACTCGAGCTGGGTCGATGCCTTGGCCAGACCGAAGTCGGTCAGCTTCACCTCGCCGTTCCACGAAACGAGGATGTTCGGCGGCGAGATGTCGCGGTGGACGATGCCGAGGCCGCTTCCGCTCTCGGGGTCGCGCAGCTCGTGCGCGTAGTCGAGGCCCTTGAGGATTTCGTTGAGCACCCAGACGGCCAGCGGGATCGGCAGCGCGCGCCGCTGCTTGGCCATGTACTGGAGGATGTACTTGAGGTTGGTCCCCTCGACGTACTCCATGACGATGAAGTACGCGTTGGCGCTCTTACCAATATCGAAGACGCTGACGATGTTGGCGTGGTTGAAGTTCAGCGACAGCCGCGCCTCGTCGAGGAACATGCGGACGAAGCGTTCCTCCTTGAGCAGGGCCGGCAGAATCCGCTTGATCGCTACCTTCTTGGTGAACCCCGCGACCGACTCCGCCTCGGCGACATAGACCTCGGCCATGCCTCCGGAGTCGAGCTTGAACAGTGGGCGGTAGCTGTCGGCCATGGGTTCGAGGGACGTCGAGAACGAATCGCGCGCGCTTCCAGGGGAGAAGCACGGACGGCGAGAGGTGGCGTCCTCCTGGAGAGTGTAACGGAGTCGCCTCGCCCTCGGGGGTCGTTTTTGCGCCCGGTTGGTCGCCCGGTTCGGTTCAGCCCGGGACGGTCGTCGGGCTCGGGGACGGCGTTCGGTCGGGGGTCCGGGTGGGCTCGCGGGAGGGGCGCGGCGGGGGATCGTACGCCGACAATTCGAGGCGGATTGCCCCGACCCACATGTCGCTCTCCATCACCAGCGGGATCCGTCGCTCGTCGGCGCTGACCCACGCTCGGATTCCGAACGCCTTCTTGCCCGGGATGGGCTGGTCGTACTCGTCGACGCGCGTCAGCGTGCCCTTGAGCTCGATGATGCCGTTGGGTCCGAGCTCGAGCGCCCGCGCAATGCTCGGTGGGTTCGAGGGGGTCCCCGGACCGACGGGCTCGATCTCGATGCGCATGAGGGTGGTGCCGTCGACGACGTGGGCCTTGTGGCGCGTCCCCGGCTCGAACGGCAGGTGCCGGACCCAAGCCATCGCCGACATCGGGTCGTAGGTGTCGGCGGGCACGGACTTGAGCTTGCGCTTCACCTTGTCGTCCTTGGTGTCGACGATGCGGACCTGGCCCCGCCCTTCGTAGCGCTGGTCGGTGTTGCGGTGCTTGTACTTGGGCGCGAACCCGTCGTAGTCGAGCACGTTCACCGCGTGGAGGGGCGCGCCGGTTCGCGCGTCGATAACCGAGGTGATCTCGTCGGTGACGGTCGCGAGCAGCGACACCACGCCGGAGGTCTGGGCGCGGCCGAGGATCTTGAGGGTGGGCGCGCCGAAGGGGTCGGGGTCGCCCGCGACGATCTCGGCTTCGGCCAAACCCGCAGGGTTGCCCGAGAAGCTCACGTCGAAGCGGAACTTCTCGCCCGGGATGAGGTGCTCGCCGAACGGCGCTGGAATCTCGGTCCGAGGGATGCGGCGACGTGCGTCGGGGAAGGCACTGCGCAGCGCCGCCCATGCCCAGCCAGCCGTGGCCTTGGCGGGTCCCGCTTTACGACCGTCGGGGCTGATGCCCACGACGGCCGGAGAGCGCGTCCGCGGCAGCACGCTCGCGTCGGGGGTTGCGGCCGTGGCCGTGGCGCCGCGGGGCGCTGCCTGCGAGACGCTGGTCGACCCGACCGTTGCAAGCACGGCTGCTGCACACCACCACGTTCGGGTTCGCACGTCGCAAGCGTAGCACCGCGAAGGGCGTCCTCCGCGGTGCCCCGCAGATGGCCCTGTGTGACCTGGGGGCGCGGGTTCAGAGCGCGGTCACGTTGAGCGCGTAGTCGCCCGGCGTGCCCGCGGCGCCGACGCTCACCACCACGGTCTCGCCGATGTCCAGCGTCAGCATGACTTCGGAGGTGGTCTCCATGCCGGCGTCGTCATTGCACGCGAGCACGGTGGTGCAATCGTCCGCGAACGCGGTCAGCACGGTGTCCGAGGTTGAGCCCACCGTGTCGAACACGAACACGCCCGAGGCGGGCGCGATGAAGCGGAACGAGCGCTCGACACCTTCGGCGGCACAGGGCTGCGTCAGGTCGTCGGTCTCCATGTCGAGCGTGCCACTGGCGACGAGCGGCCCGACCTCGAGGCCGATGTCGTCCTCGGCGCAGCTTGGCGCAGCGGGCAGCGCGGGCGCGGTCACGTTGAGCACGTAGTCGCCCGTCTCACCGAGGGCACCGTCGAGCGACACGAGCACGAAGTCTCCGACGTCGAGCGTGACGGTGATCTCCGCGTCCGTCGTGCCGCCGTCGATGTCGTCGTTGCACGTCAGCTCTGCGGCGTCGTCGCAGGTGCTGAAGGCGGCGAGGCCGGTGTCGAAGCTGCTACCGATCGTGTCGAAAACGTAGTCCCCCGCGAGCGCGGCTTGGAACGAGAACACCTCGTCGGCGCCCGAGGCGATGCAGCTCTCGGCCCGGTCGTCGTCGGAGCCGACGGTCGAGCCCGTCGCGATGGCGAGCCCGGTGCTGCTGCCGAGATCCTGGTCGGCGCAGGCGAGGTCCTGGCACGCGCTGGTATCGAAGCCTCCGCAGTCGGCGTTGCAGCCGAGCATGCCGGAGGCGAAGCCTTGCGAGACGCACGTTTCCCCGGCGAGGTCGAGGCCGTCGCAGACCTCGTCGCCCTCGGCCGCAGCGTCGCCGCAGGTGGTGCATCCGCTGTTGTCGAAGCTTCCGCAGTCGGCGTTGCAGGCGAGGACGCCACCATCGAAGCCGAGCGTCGTGCAGGAAAATCCGTTGAGGTCGCTGCCGTCGCAGACTTCGTCGGTGCCTGCGGTGTCGTCACCGCACGTGCTGCAGCCGCTGGTGTCGAAGCTGCCGCAGTCCGTGGCACAGGCGAGGGTGCCCGTGTCGAAGCCCTGCGACACACACGTCTCCCCGTCGAGCATCGCGCCGTCGCAGACCTCGGTGCCCTCGATCGCCGCGTCGCCGCACGTGGTGCAGGCGCTGGTGTCGAAGCCGGCGCAGTCGTCGTTGCAGGCGAGCGTGCCCCCGTCGAACCCCTGCGTTTCGCAGGTTTGTCCGGCCAGGTCGGCGCCATCGCAGACGTCCGCGCCGTTCGTGACGTCGTCGCCGCAGGTGAGGCATCCGGTGGTGTCGAAGCCGGCGCAGTCGTCGTTGCAGGCGAGCGTGCCCCCGACGAACCCCTGCGTCTCGCAGCTCTCACCGGCGAGGTCGGACCCGTCGCAGACGTCACCGCCGTCGACGATGTTGTTGCCGCACGTGAGCAGCTCGCAGTTGCTGGTGTCGAAGCTCTCGCAGTCGTCGGCGCACGCGAGCTCTCCGACGTCGAAGCCGATCGAATCGCAGCTCTGCCCCTGCAGGTCGAGGCCGTCGCAGGCCTCTTTGCCCTCGATGAGGTCGTTGCCGCACTCGGCGCTGAAGCAGCCCGCGGCGTCGAAGCCTGCGCAGTCGAGCGCACACGCGAGGCTGCCGCCATCGAAGCCTTGCGAAAGACAGTCTTGGCCCACAAGGTCGTCGCCGTCGCACACCTCGTCGTCCTCGGCGACGCCGTCACCGCAGCGTTGGCTCGTGCCCGTGGAGCTGCTGGAAGTACCGGAGGTACTCGAGCTGCTCGAGGTGCTTTCGTCGGTGTCGGAGTCCGTGCCGCCAGGTGCAGTCGTGGTGTCGTCGGTACCCGTCGTGGCACCGGACTCGGTCGTCGCGTCGCCGGTTGTGGAGGTCGAGGTCGAGGTCGACGCGTCGCCCTCGGTGGCGGTCGGGAACTCGGTCGTGACGGCGCTCGGATCGCCGGAGGTCGTCGTCGTCGCCGTGGTCTGCGTTGCGCTCACGAAATCGGTGCAGCCGCTGATGCACAGCAGCCAGGCTCCGGTGATGACCACCCCCGTCCTCATCTACCTACGCGGTTACAAGATGCGGCGGCTGGTTTCAACGCTTGAACGCCGTAGCTGCCCGAACGCGGCCGCTGCGCGGGAGACGTGGGCACCACGGCCGGCGGTGCTAGCCTCGCCGCGCGTGCGCCCGATCATCATCACCCAAGGGGATCCCCGCGGTATTGGGCCGGAGCTGATCCTCCGGGTCGCGGCCGACGGTGACCTGCGCGCGGACGACCGCGTGTACGCCGATCCCAAGCACCTGGAGCGGCTCGCGACCCGGCTGCCGACCGAGTGGGCGGCGCCCGGCTGGGCCGCGGTTGCGCCCTTGATACGCGGGACGCCCGGCCTGCGGCAAACCGAGGCGCTCGCGCGCGGTGTCGACGACGTACTGGCGCATTCGGGGGCCGCGTTGGTCACCGCCCCGATCGATAAGAAGGCGTGCCAGGACGAGGGGTTCACGTTTCCCGGACACACCGAGTACCTGGCGCATCGGGCCGGAGACTGCGACGTCGCGATGCTCATGGCCGGCCCCACGATTCGCGTCGTGCTCGCGACGATTCACGTGCCCCTGGCCGAGGTGCCCGCGCGTCTGGACGTGGATGCGGTCGCGCGGGCGGGTCGGTTGCTGGCGCAGGGCCTTCGGGATCGGTTCGGCATCGAGACGCCGCGCCTCGCGGTGCTCGGACTGAACCCCCACGCGGGCGAGCGCGGCATGCTGGGCACCGAAGAGGTCGACGTGATTCGGCCTGCCGTCGAGCGCCTTCGGGCCGAGCACCCGTATGCCTCGTTCTCCGAGCCGCTCCCCGCCGACACGGCGTTTCATGCCCACGTCCAGGGCGCCTACGACGGGATCGTCGCGATGTATCACGACCAGGGCCTGGGTCCGTTCAAGCTCGCGCACTTTCACGACGGGGTGAACGTGACGCTGGGGCTTCCATTCGTCCGCACGTCGCCGGACCACGGTACTGCGCTCGACATCGCGGGCAAGGGCATCGCGAATCCGCAGAGCATGAAGGCTGCGCTGGCGCTGGCCCGCGGCGGTGGAGGATGAGCGTGCCCGATCGTCTGCCGGTCGAGGGCCCGCGCCTCGTCGTACGCGGGGCACGGACCCACAACCTGCGCAACGTCGACCTCGATCTGCCGCGGGACAAGCTCGTCGTGATCACGGGGCCGTCGGGCTCGGGCAAGAGCTCGCTGGCCTTCGACACGATCTTCGCCGAGGGCCAGCGTCGCTATGTCGAGAGCCTCAGCGTCGCGGCGCGTCACGTGCTCTCCCAGCTGCCCAAGCCCGACGCGGACCTGATCGAGGGGCTTTCGCCCGCGGTCGCCATCGACCAGGGCAGCCGGCCGCGGAACCCACGGAGCACGGTCGGCACCGTCACCGAAATCGACGACTACCTGCGGTTGCTGTACGCGCGCGTCGGCGAGGTGTTCAGCCATCGCTCGGGCGAGAAAATGCAGCGCCACAGCGTCGAGGACATGGTCGAGGCCGTGCTCGCGCTCGAGCCGGGCACGCGCTTCTCGATCTTGGCGCCCGTGGTCGTGGGTCAACCAGGCGACCACGCCGATATGCTCGACGAGCTGCGCCGCGGGGGCTTCGTCCGCGTCGCGATCGACGACGAAGTGCGCGACCTGGCCGAGCCGCAGGAACTCGACCCCGACGTCCGGCACACCATCGAAGTCTACGTCGACCGGCTCAAGCTCAAGGACGGCATCCGCGGGCGCGTCGCCGATTCGATCGAGATCGCGGCCAAGCTGGCGGGCGGCGTCGTCAAGGTGCTCACCGTGGATGGGCAGGTGCTGCGCTTCTCCGAGCGCTTCGCCGATCACGAGCACGACCTTGCGTATCCGGAGCTGACCCCGAGCCTGCTGTCGTTCAACAGCCCTTCGGGCGCGTGTCCCACGTGCAATGGCGTGGGGTCGATCCAGACGCTCGACGTCGAGACGATCGTTCCCGATGTCTCATGCTCGGTCGAAGACGGCGCCATCGCTCCGCTGCGAGGGCGTCGCGGCGCCAGCGTGCGCAAGCGCGTGCTCGACGTACTCACCGCCTACGGGGCGGAGGCCGACACGCCGTGGCGTCGACTGCCCACCGACGTGCAGATCGCCGTCCTCGAGGGGACTGGAAGCGTGGTCCCCAACGGCCTGAAGAAGCCCTTCGAGGGGGTGCTGCCGTGGATGCGGCGCAAGCTGGCCGAGACCGAGGAGGTCGACGACGATGACGACGTCGCGCTCGCGGCCCTGCGCGTGCACCTGGTCGACCAGGTCTGCGGCACCTGCGAGGGCACCCGCCTTCGCCTCGAAGCTCGGATGGTCCGGGTCGGTGGGCACGGCATCGACGTGGTCTCCCGGTGGCCGCTGGCTCGCCTGCGCGCTTGGATCGACGGCCTCGAACTCGGGGGCAGCGCGGGCGAGGTCGCGGCCGTGGTCCTCTCGCAGGTCAGCAAGCGGCTTCGCTTTCTCGACGAGCTGGGCTTGGGCTACCTGACGTTGCACCGGCGGGCGTCGACGCTCTCCGGCGGTGAAGCCCAGCGGATTCGGCTGGCCACGCAGGTCGGTGCGGCGCTCGTCGGCATCACGTACATCCTCGACGAGCCGAGCATCGGGCTGCACCAGCGCGACAACGATCGACTCATCTCGGCGCTGGAGCACCTGCGCGACCTGGGGAACACGGTCGTGGTGGTGGAGCACGACGAGGACACGATGCGTGCCGCGGACTGGATCGTCGACATGGGGCCGGGTGCAGGCGCACAGGGTGGCCACGTCGTTGCCTCGGGCCCACTTGCGCACGTCTGTGCGCATCCGGACTCCCCAACCGGCGCGGTGTTGTCCGGTCGCACGCGGGCCGAGCTCCCGCGGAGGCGTCGGGCGGCCACCGGATGGCTCGAGCTGGATGGCGCACGCGGACACAACCTGCAGGACGTCAGCGTTCGCATTCCCGCGGGGGTGCTGACGTGCGTCACGGGGGTCAGCGGTTCAGGCAAGTCCTCGCTCATCGTCGACACGCTACTTCCCGAGGCCGCGCGTGTGCTCAACGGTGCGGCCCGACGAGGACTCGAGCATGACGCGGTCCGCGGGCTCACGGCGTTCGACAAGGTCATTCACGTCGACCAGTCTCCGATCGGGCGCTCGGCGCGGAGCAACCCGGCGACGTTCACTGGGATCCTCGGAGACCTGCGCTCCGTCTTTGCGCAGCTCCCCGAGGCCAAGCTGCGCGGCTATACGCCCACGCGGTTCTCGTTCAACGTCAAGGGCGGGCGCTGCGAAGCCTGCCGTGGGGAAGGGGTCCGGCGCATCGCGATGGACTTCTTGCCCGACATCTTCACCACGTGCGAGACGTGCCGGGGCCGGCGCTACAACAAGGAAACGCTCGCCGTGACGATGCGCGGCAAGAGCATCGCGGACATCTTGGCGATGTCCGTGGCGGAGGCGTACGACTTCCTGGTCGCCAACCCGGCGATTCGCGCCAAGCTCGAGGTGCTTCGAGACGTCGGGCTGGGGTATGTCCCGCTGGGACAGAGCGCGCTGACGCTCTCGGGCGGAGAGGCGCAGCGAATCAAGCTGGCGCGAGACCTCGCGCGCAAATCGACCGGCTCGACGCTCTACGTGCTCGACGAGCCGACCACCGGGCTCCACTTCGTCGATGTGACGCTGCTGATCGGAGTGCTGCAGCGCCTCGTCGAACAGGGCAACACGGTGGTCGTGATCGAGCACAACCTCGACGTGATCGCGGCGGCGGACCACGTCATCGACCTCGGCCCCGAAGGTGGCGACGGGGGCGGGACCATCGTGGCCGCCGGGACGCCGGAGGAACTCGCGTCCACGAAGGCCAGCCACACCGGGGCCGTGCTGCGCCCGCGACTCGAGCGCTAGCCGGACGCGGACCGACTCAGGTCCCCCTACGTCATCGCCCCGAGGCCCTCTTGATTCTTGAGGACCACGGTGCGGCCGTTGAGGTCGAGCAGCGACTTCTTTTTGAACTGCGCGAGCGTCAAGGAGATGGTCTCGCGGGTGGACCCGATGAGGTTCGCCATCTCCTGGTGCGTGATCTTCAGCCCGATCTGCAGGCCGTCCTCGCACTCCACGCCGTACTCTGCGCCGAGCTCGAGCAGCAGCGCCGCCAGCTTGGCCTGGACGTCTCGAAACACGAGGTGCTCCAGCTTCGTCTCGATCTGCCGCCGACGCTCGCCGACGATGCACGCAAAGCTGAAGCAGAGGTCGTTGTCCGACATCAGCAGCTCCTGGAACAGCTCGCGCGGAACCTCGGTGATGATGGCGTTCTTCATCGCCTCGGCCATCTCGTCGCGGGGCGTGCCATCCATGATGCAGAGCTCGCCGAACAGCTGACCGGCGCCGCGGTAGGCCAAGGTCAGCTCTTTCCCGTCACGTGTGACCTTGCTGCACTTCACCCGACCGCCGTTGATGAAGAACACTCGGTCGCCCGGGTCGCCGGGCAGATAGATGACCTGACGGCGCGGGATTTCACGAATTTCGACCGCCGCGGCGAGCTCCTGCAGCCGCGCCTGATCCACGCCCTCGAGGAGCGGAATCTTGCGGAGGTACCACATCGCGCGCTTCTCATCCTTGGCCGAATCGTCTTTTCGCCCCCGAACCATATGCGTCCGCACGGTACGCGACTTCACGAATTTCCACAATACTGTGAGCCGCGTGACATCTTTGAGGCGCCAGCGGGCGCCGGCGGCACGTCCATTGCACAGCTTGGGGCCAGGACGGGATGCACGCCGACGTTCGGCGCATCAAAGGCGACCGCGTGGGCGGAAAACCAACATACATCTCCAAGACTTGCACCGCTTTGCGGCGGCCTGAGGCCAGGTGCGGCTCCGCGTCTCCTATGCAAAAAGTTCACAGGGCCGGCGACGCGTTGCGGCCTTCGTTCGCCAACGCGCGCGGTTTCACGCTCATCGAGTTCATGGTGACGGTCGCGGTGCTCTCGGTGCTCGCGGCGGCGGCGTTCGCCGGGTATCGCCAGGACCAGTACCGCGGGCAGTACAAGCGCTTCGTCGATGATGCTCGTGGCGCGCTCGTGACTGCGCGAAACGCGGCCATCGACGACCAGACCCTGGTGCAAGTCGTCGTGCAGTCCGACGAGCTGCAGGTCAACCGCTTCAACCAGGCGACCGGTGTTTGGGAGCCGCTCACCCGCGCCGCGCTCGATGCCCCGCGGGCGAACCTCGTCGAAAACGACGACAACGTCTGCGTGTACGGACTCATCTCGGGCGTCCAGACCCCGAGGCAAGCCGAGGACTCGGACCCGCCTGGTGGCTGCCTCGCCGCCACGCAAACCATTCAGTTCGAGCCCGACGGGAGCTTCACCGATCCCGAGAACAGCTTCACCACGTTGGACAACGTCGGCGCCACCCTGTGGATCGCCAACCAGCAAATCTCGGGCAACACCAAGCTCGCGATGATTCAGGTCTTTCCCGGAGGCCTCATTCGCGCGTTCGACAAGACGGAGGAGGCAGGTTGATGGTGTCCGCCGCTTCCCTTCGAACCGCCGCCGTTCGGCGCCAGCGGGGCTTCACGCTCATCGAAGTCCTCGTCACGCTGCTGATCTTCGCGATCTCCGTCGCCGGACTCGTCGCCTTGGAGTCGCGGAGCATCGACTCGCAGCGCGCGGCGTCCCAGCTCCGCGAGGCAGAGCGCGTCGCACAGCAGGAAATGTCCGCGATTGCCTCGCGCGGCTTCTTGGAGCTGATCGCACGCGACTTCGCCGGCAACGCCAACCCGACGTTCCCGTACACCGACGACGCGCTCGATCCCGGGTTGCGCCAGCGCGACTTCCACCGCCCGCCTGCCGACATCGACAACACGGCCGTCGTCATGGGCGAGGTCCGCGGTCAGTACCTGGTCTCGCGCCGCATTGACTGGATCGTCAACCCCCTCAACCCGCCCTCGGGCAACCCGCCGCCCGAGCTGGAGTGGTCGCTCGTCAACGGAGTCGAGATCGAGGTGACGGTGCTGTGGATCGACGACACGAACCCCGCCTTCCCGCCGCCGGCAACGCTGCGAACCATCGATCTGACGCCAGCCATGACCGACCCCGCCAGCGCCGACTTCTCCCCGTTCGTCGGCCGGGTCCGCTTGCGGACCGTCCGGGTCAACGACGCCGTCCTCATCCCGCCTGCAGGTCCCTAATGAAGATGCGCGTCCAATCATCGCTTCGTCACGCACGCGGCTTCACGCTCATCGAGCTCATGGTCGCCATGGTCGTCTCGGCGATCGTCGTGCTCGGGATCTTCGCCTTCTCGACGATCCAGCAGACCACGACCGGCATTCACGAGCGCAACGTTCGGGTGCAGCAGGCGCTCGAGGGCGCCATGTTCAGCATCGGCCAAGACGTTCGCTCCGCTGGCTTGGGGTGGTCGCGGCTGTGCACCGAGCTGCGGGTGTGGGACGCGGAGAACAACCGTCTCATCAACCCCGGCGGCGCGAACATTCCTGCCAACGCGGTGACCGACGACGTCACGGGCGAGGCCTATTGGGTCCTTCGCGACGGCATCCAGGCCCACTGGAACAGCAGCGGCGCTGGGTCGCTTGCGGGCGCAGGGGGTGCGGCGGCCAGCTCGGCGCGCCCGGACAGCGCTGCCGATGCGCTGGACGTGATCGTCGCCGAGCCGAACTACACCGGCAGCATCGGCGTGTTCACGCTGGCCGCGACGCTGACCGGCGCCGACGCGGCCATCCGGGTCAACACCGGCCCCGCGCTCGATTCGACCATCCCCACGCACGTCGCGGAGGTGCAGCAGCTGTTCCCGCCCGGCTCGTTCGTCGTGCTGGTCAACCCGCCCAACCTGTCGTTTCGAGCCGAGCAGCAGAGCCAGTGCGTCCTGATGCAGGTCACCGCCGACGTGGCGGCCGGCGCCGGTGCGCAGGAGTTCTCGATCCCGATCGCCAACAGCTCGGGCTTCAACAACATCAACGGGTTGATGGTCGACAACAACGGCGCCCCCGGTGGCGATGATTGGGATCCAACCGCCGTCAACGTGGCCGGCGCGAGCGTCATTCCGGTCGGACGGCTTCGCTGGTCGCGCTACGAGCTCGACTACAGCATCAACCGCCTCCCGTATCTCGTCCGCTACGACCTCATCGGCTTTCAAGAAGATGTCGACGTCGGCAACCTCGGCGCCGTCGACTATCCACACTGCGACGCGGGTACGTGCCCACAGCCGAGCCTGCACCTGCCTGGCAGCGGCTCGCCGCCCCAGGCGGTCGCCATCGGCCCGATGATCGAAGACATGCAGGTCGCCGTAGGCTGCGATGGCTACACGCCGGCGGGCGCCGCGTCTGCGGACGCCACGATCAACGACCCGGACCTCACGTTCGAAGAGGTCGGCCCGGCCGAGGGCCCCTTCGCCGGGCTGGCAAACCTCACCGTCGACGAGAACACGCCGGCGAGCGGTCAGCGAACGCGCGACGAGTGGCTCGGCAACGCGGTCGAAGAGGCGTGGGCGCCCGACTGCGTCTACTACGGCACCGGTGAGTACGCCGCTGCGGACTGGGCGCTCGTCGAGGGGGACCAGAACCCGCCCCCGGCGTTCCGAATGAGCCCGCAGGCGGTTCGCATCACGCTCGTGGGCTCGGGCGAGTTCGCCGAAGAGGCGGGCGGCTTGGGCTCCAACCTCGTCATCCCGGTCGAAGACCGACCCGAGATGGCCTCCGACGTCGGCGTTCGCCAGCGCTTCTCGCTCACCGAGCGGTTCGCGCCCGAGAACCTGCGCTGGCGAGACCCCCAGATTCAGTAGCGACGCCCGCACCCGCGTCCCACGGCACAACGCACGACCCGCCAAGCAAGAAAGAGAGCATCATGAACACCCGACCCACCCCCAACCTTCGCGCCCGCCTTCGGCGGCAGCGTGGCGCCACGATGGTCAGCGTGATGCTGATGACCGTGTCGCTCATGACGCTCGGCCTGCTCGCGGTCCGCTCTTCCGTCCGTGAAGCCACGCAGGCGGGCCAGCTGGTGTCCCGCGAGCGTGCGCTGATGGTCGCGCAGGCGGCCGTCGACCTCGCATCCTCGCAGTACGTCCAGTACGGCGAAGACCAGATCGACCAGGCGCTGGCCGGCTTCAACTCGCAGGGCGGCGCGTGCAGCAACCCGCTGCTCGACTGCATTCCGGGCACCGACCCGAACTACGTCACCGGTCAGCGCAACGACGTGCTCGCAGGCTCGCCCGTAGGCTGTGGCGGCCGCGTTTGCATGCGTCAAGGATCGGTGTCCTTTTTGCGCAACGGCGACGGCATCCAGGAAAACTGGGCCGACATCCCGTTCCGCGACCTCGTCCCCAACGGTGACCCCGAGGCCCGGGTGACCGTGTGGGTCCGCAACAACGCCGCTGACGCGCTCGGCGCGGGTGGCTCCGGGCAGTGGATCGACGACACCGACGGGCAGGTCGTCATCACCGCGCAGGCGCGGGTCCGCCAGACGGTCGTGACCGTCGAGCAGGAGATTGCCTTGGCGGTCGGCGGTGGCCTCCAGGTGCTCGAGCCGCAGAGTCCCGACGAGGGGTACGGTGGCGGCCACAACAACGACAACTCCGCCGTCTCCGTGTGCGCCGACGACTACGTGTCCGGCGCGGCCGCGGGGCCTTAGGCCCTGCGCTCTCTTCGGGTGCGTGTCCACGCCGTCCTTGCCCGGGTGCAAGGGCGGCGTGCTCATTTGTACGGGTCTGCGCCGGGCTGAAGCCGCGCTACCCTACCGGGGTTGGCCACCGAGTTCGATCTCCCCGCGCCGCTGCGGCAGCTCCTGCTGCGCAACGATCTTCAGCTCGACGCCCCGTTCGATCGCCGGATCTTCACCAACCGCGATCTGAACCTCGACCATGTCAG
Organism: Myxococcota bacterium; assembly: GCA_039024335.1. Lineage (GTDB taxonomy): Bacteria > Myxococcota_A > Polyangia > Nannocystales > Nannocystaceae > CAJXVA01. The sequence continues at coordinate 12,613 of JBCCQM010000006.1, read as the reverse complement.
CCTGCTCGGCTTCGACATGGACTACACGCTGGCGATCTACCTCCAGGACAAGCTGGAAGCGATCTCGATCGAGTCCACCACGTCGAAGCTGCTCGCGCGCGGATACCCCGACGAGATCGGCGGGGCGGAGACCGACCCCCGGTTCGCGATTCGCGGCCTCATGGTCGACAAGAAGCTGGGCAACATCATCAAGCAGGACCGCCACGGCTACGTCGGCCGCGGGTACCACGGGATGCGCCAGCTCTCCGACGATGACCGGCGCCCCTATCGAGACCAGCGCCTGGGCATGGAGCTTGAGCGCTTCGCACCGGTCGACACGCTCTTCGCATTGCCCGAGGTCACGATGTTCGCGCAGGCGGTCGAGCTGATCGACACCCGGCCGGAGCTGTGGCCGGGGGGCAAGCCGCCCAGCTACACCGAGGCCTGGACCGACGTTCGCGAGTGCATCGACGAAGCGCATCGCGACGGGTCGATCAAGGACGTCATCCGGCAGCGCCCGGCCGACTTCATCGAGCACGACCCCGACCTTCCGCGGACGCTTCACAAGTTCCGCTCGGCGGGCAAGAAGCTGTTCCTGCTCACCAACAGTTTCTTCACCTACTCCGATGCGGTGATGACCTTTCTGCTGGGGGACAAGCTTCCTTCGTACGCCGACTGGTTCTCGTACTTCGACTGGGTCGTCGTGGGCGCCAAGAAGCCCGGGTTCTTCACCGACGGGGCGCCGTTTCAGGAGCTCGACCGGTCAGGCACCCCCGTGGGGCCGCCGCGGCATGACGTGCAGCGCGGCAAGGTCTACCAGGGCGGCAACCAGATCGGTTTGCAGGCGTCGTTCGGCTGCCACGGAGACGAGGTCATCTATGTCGGCGACCACATCTACGGCGACATCGTGAAGAGCAAGAAGAGCTCGGGGTGGCGGACGGCGTTGGTCGTGCAGGAGCTCCAACACGAACTCCGCGTCCGTCGGGCCCGCGGCATGACGCTGCAGGAGATCGACAGCCTGTACCACCTGCGCAGCCAGCTCGCAGAGCAGATCACCGCCAAGCGACACGTCTCTCGGGTGCTGGGCCGTCTCTCCGTCGACCAGCTCGTCGAGAGCGCGGGACTCGAGTCCGACGCCGCGGCGGAGATGATCGAGACCTCGCAGACCAAGGTGCGGGCCCAGCTGGACCGGCTGCGGGCCTACGAAGCCGAGACCGTGCAAACCCTCGAGAAGCGGACCCGTGAGGTCGACGAGGCATTCAACCCGTACTGGGGCAGCAGCTTCTCGGAGCGCTACGACACCAGCCGCTTCGGGGCGCAGGTCGAGAACTATGCGTGCATCTACACGAGCCGGGTGAGCAACCTGCGCTTCGTTTCGCCCGCGAAGTACTTCCTGTCGCCGCACGGCTCCCTGCCGCACACCTCGGTCCGGTAACTCCGGAGGCAACCTGACCCGTCGGCCGGGCCAACGCAGGTTGGCTCGGCCGTTGCAGTTTGGTCCCCCGGGAACGGAAGCCCGTCCCGCTTTGCCATGAACGCCGGTCTCACCCAGGTTTGCTCCCCCGACGAGCGAGTTGCTGCGCAATCGATCGCAGCGTCTACGCATCGTTTTCATAGGGGCTCGACCCAGGCACACCGACCGGCGCTCTGCGCGACCGTTTCCACGACCTGAGGAACTCATGCCCGCCTCGACGTCTCGCTCCAACCCGTTTGCCCGCGTCCTCAGCTGGGTCGGCCTCACCTTCATGGTGGGGATGCTCTGGCTTGGCCAGTCCGGCTCGTCCGAAGCCCGGATCGACCCGTATTACATCGTGCGAGGGACCAGCTTCGGCACCATCACGCCGCGCGTCCTCTTCGTGCTCGACACCTCCGGTTCGATGAACCGGCGCGCGAGCACGTCGGCCGGTCGATGCCGCTGGTCGCGCTGCGAAAGCCCCGACTACTACAACACCACCCAGGAGAGTCGGATGTCGGCTGCACGCCGGGCCGTGCAGCAGGTCGTCGCCGGCGCCGGCGATGCAGCGCAGTTCTCGTTCATGACGTTCGTGCAGAACGGGCCCGAGACCAACGATACGCCTGCGTTCTGCAACAACTGGGGCGAGCCGACGCGCTTTGCGTTCGTCGAGCACTCCTACGACTGGGGGGCGACCAACTCCGAGATTCGCCGGCAGGAGCCCGGGCCCGACAACTACCGCGGGGGCATGCGGTTGTGTCAGGGCAACGCGCGGCGTCCCTACGCGTACATCCGCTGGGACGAGCTGGGCAACGGCTCCGTCATTGGCTCGAACAACGAAGCAGGGGACGTTCCCGCTTCGCCGCTGATCAGCATGGCGGCCGGCGACTACCTCACGTTCACCACGCTTCGGCGCCGGGTGCAGTTCTTTCCGGAGTTCATGGGCGTACGGGCGCAGCTCAACCCCACGACCGACCCCGGCGGCGACATCCTCGCGCGTACGGTCGGTGACTACGACCGCAACTCCGAGGTCTGGAACAACGACTTCTATTACTGGCCATACGTCGACGGCTTCCCCGGCTACAGCGCCATGATCGTCGGGGTCGAGTACGCCGATGAGCCGAACGTTCTGTACGGCTACGACGGCACCGACAACGCTGGGATCGCGGGCGGCAACGACTGGTTCGCGGGTGTGCAGCTGCACGCGCCGTTCTTCGTCGACCTGTCCGACACCACGATCCCCGCCGATCGATGGGGACCCGAGTCCGAAGCCGAGTCGCTCGATGTCACGCTGGGCCGCACCGCGCCGCTCATCGAGGGTGGCGTCGACTCGGTGGGCACGACGCCGTGGTCCAGCGCCGTTGGGGACATCCCCGCATCGCCGCCCGAGGACAACCGTCCGGGCTCGCACAGCTCGATCGCGTCGTACCTCTCCTTCCTCAGCAACGTGGCCGAATCGAGCGCCTGCGCGCCGACCAGCGTCGTCCTGATGACGGACGGTGAGCCGTTCCCCGCCGCGACCGAAGGTGGCCCGGACTTGTACGCGCGCCTCGCCGCGCTCCGCAACGACCTCGGCGCGTCCGTGTACGTCGTCGGGTTCTTCCTCGGCACCGGTGGCGAGCTCAACGACATGGCCTGCGCGGCGGCGGGTGCCTGTGACGGCGCCAGCTGCAGCTCTCCGTGCAACGACGAGCCGGCTGACGGGTGGGACACCTGCCAAGACCCCGACAACCCGGGCACGACCTGCGCCTACGTGGCGTCGTCGACCGATGAGCTCGAGGCCATCCTCGCGTCGATCATCGACGACGCGCTGCAGATCGAGGTCGAGTCCGGCCCGGGCGCCGTCGTGAACGACTTCGGCGCGGAAGGCCTCGCCGACGGCACCGACGCCGTTCAGACCACGTTCTCCGCCAGCACCGACTACCCGGGCTGGCAGGGACACGTCGAACGGCGGTACTGCACCGCGACCGACGAGTTCGGCGACTTGCTCGCGTCCTGCGAGGCTCCGTCGCCGGAGTTCCCCGCGGACGAAACCGTCAACACGTTCGGTCCCTGTGACCGCAGCCGTGACTGGGATGCGGGCGAGTGCCTGCAGCTCACCGACTGGCGGGAGCGTCGACTCTTCTCGCACGACGACGACAACGTGGTCTTCCGGATCTCGCTTCCGGACGGCACCGCGGCGCCCGAGTTCGAGTCCGAGCTCGTCTCGCTCGGCCTGATCGGCGGTCCGAACACCGACGACCAGGCGGACGAGGTCGTCGCCTTCCTGCTCGGCCGGGATGCACCCGGCGGGTGGAAGCTCCCTGGCATTAGCAACTCGGCGCCGATCACCGTGCGCCGGGTGCCGGAATACAACAGCCTGACGCTGCCCGAAGTGCCGATCAACGACCCTCACTGCGCCGGTCGTCGCTTTGGCGACCTCGATGCGGGCACGCTTCCCGACAGCCTCGAGTCGTTCGCCCAAGACGCCTGGTCCGACGGTCCCGACTACGCGTACCAAGAGGCCGTGGTCGTCGGTGACGACCACGGGGTCATCCACGCCTTCCAGCTGGACTCGGGCAACGAACTGTTCGGGCTGATTCCCCGCTTCGCGCTCGCGAACGCGGTGGAACAGGCGGCCAACGGTCCCGTGAACATGGGGCAGTCCACCGAGGAGGACCTCGAGAACCACCTCTTCGGCATGGCCGGAACCCTCAACCACGGCTGGGCCTACGACAGCGGCGACAGCCAGTGGCGCCACGTGGGCGTGATGGGCATGGGCGAGGGCGGTCGCGACCTGATCGCGCTCGACTTCTCGCACATGAACCCCGCCGCCGGGGTGCCCATCGAGGTGCTGTGGACGACCGAGGACACCGATGGTGGCCGCAACGTCCTGTACGACAACTACCTCGGCGAAACCTGGGCTCGCTCGGCGATCGCCTACCACGTCGAAGGCGACAACATCGGCGTCGAGCCGGAGTCGTTCGTCGTCATTGGCAGCGGCTACGCCGAAGAGGGCGGCGCGTCGGTGCAGGGGCGCACGCTCGTGCTCGCCGACGCCATCACGGGGGACATCCTCGAGCGCGCGGCCATGCCGGCGCCGACCAACGATGTGTACGAGAGCGCGTTCGGTGCGGTCGTCGACCCCAGCGTCGCGTCGCACTGCCTCTCGCGCTATTGGGCCGAGGCCCAAGAGACGTACATCGCCGACCCCGCGGGGCGCCTGTTCCGCTGGGACCTCGGCCGCGGTACCGCGCCGCTGGACTTCAAGCACGACGCCGACAGCGGTGGTGGTCCGTGGGGCAGCACCGCGGAGCCCGTATTCACGTTCCCCGCCTGCACCGGCACGGGAACCTCCTGCACCGTCAACCCGAGTAACCCCGGCGACCCGTTCTTGTTCTCGCCCTCGGTCACCGCGTTCAACCGGATCGACGACGTGAACAGCGGTGGCGTGGCCGACGTGGAAGAGAACAACCAGTTCTTGGTCGCGCTGGTCTCCGGCGGTCCCAACGAGGACACGCTCGACGGCGGTGAAGAAGACAACGACTTCCACAGCAGCCTCTACCTGCTCGTGGATGACCACTCCACGCCGGGCGATGAGGGCTTCATCATCCCGCCAGGCGCCCCCGTCTCGGGCGGCTCGTTCGGGGCAGGCGATGCCCTCGCTGGCAACCCGACGTACCTGCGCATGGCGGTCAGCGACATCGAGCGCACGCGCACCGTCACGCCGTACCCGGGCGCGACCCCGTTCAGCGAGACGCGGACGTTCTCGAAGGCCGCGCGGCCCATCCGAGCGCCGCGCATCTACGTGACCGGCGTCGTCGACGACTCCAGTGGCGAGCCCGTCGTGATCGAAGATGTCGAGGTCTACTATGTGACCTACTTCATCTACGAGCCCGGCTCGGGCGAGTGCGACCCCCGCTTCTACGACGAGGCCAACGACGAGTGGTATGCCGACCGCGGCTCGACGTACCACGTCACCCTTCGCCTCACCGCCGACGGCGGAAGCGGCTTCGAGTTCAACAACGGCTCGAACGGTGGAGACGCGCCGGCCGACTTTGGCGGCGGGTTCCAGACGGGTCTCGAACTCAGCTCGGTCGAACAGCACGGTGGCGGCGACTGCCCCTCGGGCAACTGCGGCGCCTCGGCGGGTACGCCCAGCTACTCGCCGTGTGACAACAGCGGCAACGAGGACGTCATCGCGCAGCCGTCCTACGCCATCCCGCTGGCGAGCAAGTCGGTCGACGCCTTCACGCCGACCGAATAACCGCCGCCAACGCGGCCGAATACGGGGTCTTCCGCAGCGTGCGGGGGGCCCCGTTTCATCGTGTGGGCGGTGCCGCAGATGGGGTGGTACGGTCCCGCGCCGTGAGTGCCTCGACCCCCGATGTCCAAAGCGACGCTGATACGCCGCCGATGAGCCTCGCGACTCGAGGTGCCATGGGGGGCGTGCTGATGGGCCTCGCCAACCTGGTTCCGGGAATCAGCGGCGGCACGATGCTGCTCGCTGCGGGCGTCTACCCGCAGTTCATCCAGGCGATCGCCGACGTCACGACGCTGAAGTTCAAGCGAAACTCGCTGGTTGTCCTGGCCTCCGTCGTGGCCGCCGCAGGCCTGGCAATCGTCCTGCTTGCCGGGCCCGTGAAGAACCTGGTCGTCGACCATCGGTGGGTGGCGTACAGCCTTTTCATCGGCCTGACGCTCGGCGGCGTTCCCATCGTGTGGAAGCTGATCCCGGAGAAGAAGGGGTCGGTGTGGGCCGGGGCAGCGGTCGGCTTTGCGTTGATGGTCGGGCTCGCCCTCGTACAGGGGCAGGGCACGGGCACCAGCAGCGAGCCGGCGAGCGCTGGCTTCATGATGATGCTCGTCGCGGGCATTGCCGGCGCGAGCGCGATGATCCTGCCGGGGATCAGCGGAGGCTACTTGCTGCTCGTGCTCGGGGTGTACGTGCCCATCCTCGCGGGCATCGACGGCCTCAAGGAGGGGCTCAAGGCTGGCGACTTCGGGGCACTGCAGGGTCCGCTGTTCGACGTGGTCGTCCCGGTCGGGCTCGGCGTCGTCGTGGGCATCGTGGTGGTGAGCAACGGCCTGAAGTGGCTGCTCGCCAAGTTCGAGCTGCCTACGCTCGGCTCGTTGCTCGGCCTGCTCGTCGGCGCGGTCGCAGGCCTGTGGCCGTTCCAACAGGGCGTCGCGCCTGCGGTCGGCGACACGTTCAAGGGCCAGCTCGTCACCGCCGCCACCCTGCCGACGCTCAAGCCCGAGGACTTCCCCACCGAGTACTTCTCCCCCGAAGTCACCCAAATTGCCGGCGCCCTCGCGCTCGTCGTCGTCGGCTACTTCATCACCGTCGGCGTCGCCCGCCTCGGCGGCACCGCCTCCGTTAAATAGCCCTCGGAGCGGGCCCCAAAAAGCCCGCGAGCAAGCCCACCGAAGTTGGCGAGCATGCCTGCGCGTGCCGGAGCGCAACCACGCAGCCGAGCGCAGGCGGAGGAGCGGGCCAAAGGCCCGCGAGCAAGGGCACCGACTCTGGCGAACACGCAGTGGCCAAGGACGCCGCGACACGCAGCCGAGCGGAGGCGGAGAAGCGGGCCAAAGGCCCGCGAGCAAGGGCGATAGCCCGTCTTGGAGGGAGGCGCGAAGGGGGCTCCGCCCCCGCAGCGTCGGGAACCGAGAGGTTCCCCTAAATCAATTCGGCGCCACGACCGTAAGCTCGACCTCGGTCCCCGGGGGAACCTTGTCGCCCGGGCTCGGAGACTGCCGGAGCACGTAGTTCTCGCCGCGCTCGGGGTCCTCGACCCGGCGTACCTTGCCCACCGCGAGGCTGCGCGTGGCGAGTTCCTTCTTGGCCCCCGAGAGGTAGAGCCCGCGCAGCTTGGGAACTTCGATCGCGGCGGCCTCAGCGACGGTGAGCCGTACGACGGAGCCGTCTTTGGCTTGTGCGCCAGGACCGGGGACCTGCTTGAGCACAGAGCCCGCGTCGCTCTCGGAGGCTTCCTTGACCGGTTCGGGCACCTCGAAGCCGGCGTCGGTCAACGCGGTCCGAGCCTCCTCGAACGGCTTGCCCATCACGTCGGGCACGGCGAGTTCGGCCGACGCCTTTGCGACCACGACGCGGATCTCCTTGTTGCTCGACAGCTCGGCGCCAGCCGAGGGCCGCTGCTGCACGATCGTGCCGGGCTCCGCGTCTCCGACCTTTCGCTCCCCGTCCTCGATGATGACCAGGCCCTTGGCACGCCACCGCTCCCGCGCTGCATCCACCGTCATCCCCTCCAGGTTGGGGGCGGCGAGCTTTTCGCCCGTGGAGTCGGACGCGACGGGGGTCGGGTTCGCAGCGGCCGGAGCGGCCGGAGCCGCGGTCGTAGTGTCGAGCCCCTGCAACTTGATGATGTAGGGCGTCAGCAGCAGCTGGCTGGCCACCGAGGTGACCAGCGCGATCAGGAACATCTTGAAGTAGTCGTTCATCGAACGCGAGCCGAGCCTGGCCCCGACGAGTCTACCCCGAGCGGGCCCGGCGCGGTCTACGACGGCGGGACGATCCGTGCGCGGAGGTTCAGCAAGCCGGGTTCGTGGTGCGTCTGCCCGGGTGGGCCCGGCTCGATCCGCACGAGGGTGCCCGGTGGATACAGCCCCTCGAGGATGCCGCGCGCGAGCGGATCGATGACGTTGCGTGCCAGGACTCGCGCGAGGGGGCGCGCCCCGAAGTCGGGGTCGTAGCCCGCGTCGGCAAGCTTCGTGCGTGCGGCGGGTCCGATCTCCAGCTCGATGCCGCGATCCTCCAGGCGAGGTCGCAGTCGCGCGAGCTGGATGTCGAGGACGCGTTCCATCGCCTCGCGAGACAGCGGTGAAAACTCGAGGACACCATCGAGACGATTGAGAAACTCCGGACGGAAACGCTGCCGCAAGGCTTCGGCACGGGCCTGCCTTCGGCTCGCGTCATCGAGGTCGTCGTCCAGGACGACCTCGCTGCCGACGTTGCTCGTCATCAAGATGATCGTATTTCGGAAGTCGACCGTACGCCCTTGGCTGTCGGTGAGCCTCCCGTCGTCGAGCAGCTGCAGCAGGACGTTGAACACGTCCGGATGCGCCTTCTCCAGCTCGTCGAGCAGCACGACCGAGTACGGCTTGCGACGAACGGCTTCGGTGAGCTGGCCGCCCTCGTCGTAGCCGACGTAGCCCGGAGGGGCGCCGAGCAGCCGGGACACGGAGAACTTCTCCATGTATTCGCTCATGTCGATGCGGATCACCTGGCGCTCGTCGTCGAACAGGAACCCCGCGAGCGCCTTGGCAAGCTCGGTCTTGCCGACCCCGGTCGGTCCCGTGAATAAAAATGACGCGATGGGCTGGTCCGGGTCCGACAAGCCCGCGCGGGCCTGCCGAACCGCCGACGCCACGCGGGAGAGAGCGGCGTCTTGGCCGACCACGCGCTGGGCGAGGACGCTCTCCATGTGAAGTAGCTTTGCCTGTTCGCTCTGCAGCATCTTGGCGACGGGCACGCCCGTCCAGCGCGACACGATCGCCGCGATGTCCTCATCGGTGACCGCCTCGCGCAGGAACGAGTCGTCGGCATCCATCGTGCGCGCGAGCGTTTCCTGGGCGGTCTCGCGGGCGGCCTCCAGGTCTCGCAGCGTGCCGTACGTCAGCTCTGCGGCTCGGCTCAGGTCGCCGCGCTTTTCAGCCATCGCGGCCTCGGACTTGACGCGCTCGATGCGTGCGGAGAGCTCCTTGATCTCGGCAAACTGGTCGCGCTCGGTCTGCCAGCGGCTGCGCATCGCGTCGACCTCTTCCCGGAGCGTCGCAAGCTCGTGATGGACCACGTCCAGGCGCTGCGACTGCGCGGGCGCGCGGGCTGTCTCTCGCTCCAGGGCGGCTCGCTCGATCTCCAGCCGCGTCAGGGCGCGCTCACGTTCGTCGATGGGGGTGGGGACGCTCTCGACCTCCATCTTGAGCTGCGCAGCGGCTTCGTCGACGAGGTCGATGGCCTTGTCCGGCAGGAAGCGGTTCTGGATGTAGCGGTGGCTCAGCGTTGCCGCGGACACCAGCGCGACGTCCTGGATCCGGACGCCGTGATGCGCTTCGAACTTGGCGCTGAGGCCACGCAGGATCGCGATGGTGTCATCCACGCTGGGCTCGTCGATGGTCACCGGCTGAAAGCGCCGCTCCAGCGCTTTGTCCTTCTCGACGTACTTGCGGTATTCGTCGAGCGTCGTCGCGCCGATGCACCGCAGGCCGCCGCGGGCCAGCGCCGGCTTGAGCATGTTGGCTGCGTCTTGCGCTCCTTCCCCTGCGCCGGCGCCGACGAGCGTGTGCAGCTCGTCGATGAAGAGGATGACGCGCCCACCGGCGGCGTCGACCTCCTGCAGCACGGCCTTGAGGCGCTCCTCGAACTCGCCGCGGTACTTCGCGCCGGCCACCAGGGCGGCCAGGTCCAGCTGAAGAAGCTGCTTGTCGGCGAGGCTTTCGGGGACGTCGGCGTTGGCGATGCGCTGCGCGATGCCTTCTGCGATCGCGGTCTTGCCCACCCCGGGCTCGCCGATGAGAACGGGGTTGTTCTTGGTGCGCCGACTGAGGACCTGCAGCGCGCGACGGATCTCCACGTCGCGTCCGATGACGGGGTCGAGGGACTCGTTGCGGGCGAGCGCGGTCAGGTCGCGGGCGTACTTCGCGAGCGCGTCGTACCTGCTTTCGGGGTCCTCGGTCTGCACGCTTTGCGTTCCGCGGACCTCCCGAAGGGCGGACAGCACCAGCGCCTGATTCGCCCCCAACTCGCGCAGCAGTGCGTGGGCCTTGATGCCCGCTCGCTCGGCTCGATCATGGACGAAGGCGAGCACGAGGTGCTCGGTGCTGACGTACTTGTCGTGCATTCGGCTTGCTTCGTTCGCGGCAAGATCGAGGGCAGCCATGAGCTCCTTCGACGGTCGGATGTCCGCGCCGGACACGGTCGGCAGCGCACCCAAGGCCGCCGTGATTGCACGGTCGAGCGCCGCGCCGTGGACTCCGGCGCGCTCGAGCAGTGGACGGACCAGCCCGCCGTCTTGGCTGGCGGCTGCGGACAAAACGTGGATGCTGCTGACCTCGGGGTGCCCGAGTTCTTGCGCCATGGCTTGTGCGTGAGCGAGCGCATGACGAGTCTTCACGGTTGCGGATTCAGCCTGAAATGCGGCCATCTCGACACCGACCTTTCTGGGTCACAACGTCGACCCGGGGCGCAACCTAGGCATCGCGAAACCGGGCGCAACCTGGCTGATGCGGCAGGGACGGGCGGGTTTGCGTAACGGGCAGGTGCCGGGCACGGTTGACCCGGCCATGACGCGTACGCTGTGGATCGCTGGTGTTTGCACGCTCGCCGGAGCGCTGGTGGGGTGTGAGCCCGAAGCGCCGCGGCCGGCGCCCACCCCGAAGGCACCCGAAGCCGCCGCGAAGACGCCTACCGCAGCCGCACCCACGGCTGAGGCGAAGCCGAAGGTCGCCGCCGATCCCGGCGTGCAGGACGACGGCTCGATCGTCTCGGCCGTGACCTGGTTTCACGGTTCGGTCGAGCAGGCGAAGGCGAAGGCGAAGGCCGAGGGCAAGCTGCTCTTCGTCGACGTGGGCGCGTACTGGTGTCCGCCGTGTCAGAAGCTGGACGAGCAGGTCTTCGTGCTGCCCAAGGTCGCCGCCGCGCTCGAGGCTCGCTACGTGCCCGTCCACGTCGATGCCGAGAAAGGGGAGGGGCCCGAGTTCGTCGAAGAGCATCACATCCAGGCCTATCCGACGATGCTCGTCCTCGAGCCCTCGGGCATGGAGAAGGGGCGCGTCGTCGACTTCCTCGAGGCGGACGCCCTGCTCACCGCGTTGGAGCGGATCGAAGCGGGACAGAGCGTGTTGGCGGACGTCGTCGCGCAGGTCGACGCGAAGCCCGATGACATCGCGCTGCGACAGCGACTCGGCCACCTCCACGTCCTTGCCGGCGACCGCGAAGCCGCCGAGGCGCAGTTCGTTCAAGTGCTCGAGGCCGACCCGACCAACGAGATGGGTCTGGCCAGCAAGGTCCTCTACGACCGTGCGCTGTTCATCAAGCACAAGCTCGACGCGGATCACGAAGGGGCGGTCGCAGACTTTCGCGCGCTTCAGGAGCAGTTCCCCGACTCGAAGGAAGCCGTTCGCGCCTACCGGCACATCGGTCGCATCCTGAACAAGCTCGGCAAACCGGACGAGGCGATCGCGTCGCTGGACGCGATGCTGCAGACGGATCCGGAAGACATCGGGCTCGCCAGCAGCTTCGGATGGTTCTCGTTCCGCCAGAAGTGCAAGCCCGCGCGCGGGCTCGAGGTGGTCTCGGCGGCGTTGGTGCGGGAGCCGAAGAACGCAGACCTGCTCTACCTGAAGGCTGAGCTCGCGCATTTGACCGGTGATGAGGCGAGCGCGCTCGCTGCCATCCAAGCCGCGCGGGACGTCGAGCCCAACTCCGCGTTCTTCCGCCGACAGGTCCGCCGCTTCGAGGGGGGCGCATGAGCTTGGGGCTCGCCCTCGGCGTGACGCTGGCCTTCGTGGTGCAGCCTGTGGCGCAGCCCGACGCCGCCGAGGCCCAGCCCGGCGCGTCTGAGGCTGCGTCCGAGGTCACGCCTGCTGAGCCTGCCGAGCCCGCTGAGCCTGCCGAGCCCGCGTCGGAGCCTGTCGCACCCGAGCCGTCCGCGGCGGAGCCTGTCGCACCCGAGCCCGAGTCCACGCCGGAGCCGTTCACGCCGGGGCCCTCGGTCCAGCGCGCGTCCGTGCCTCCCAGCGCCGAGCCGCCACCGCCCGACTACGATCCTGACTCCGGCTTTGCACCCGGCGGTGGCTATTGGGCGCCCGGCGACGCTCCGGCCGTCGCGCCGAAGGATGGCCGGGATCAGATCCTTGCGGGCCTGATCCTGCTCCCGCTCGGCACGCTCGCCACCGTGTCCGCGGTGCCGTTCCTGTGGGCAACCGTGCCCGACCACTGTCCGCGTCGCCTCCAGGCGTGGGGCATCGATGCCAACGCCGACCAGTGCCAGGGCCTGTACATCTACAACTGGATCCGCGTCTCCTACGGCGTCGCCGAGATCGTGACGGGCGCCGTGATGCTCGCCATCGGCAAGAAGCGGGAACGGGAATACGAGCTTTGGAAGAAGAGCCGGTTTCAGCGAGCCTCGCGACCCCGGCTCCAGCTCGCCCCCCACGGCAACGGCCTCTCCGCCACCGTCT